>JBDTAT010000355.1:0-4547 GCA_039924505.1 Bryobacteraceae bacterium | reverse complement strand
CGTTGTGTTTACCAGCCACTTCGGTGCTAGTACGAAGGTGGGATTCGAAGTGACCCGCTGCTGGCGGCGGGACGGTAGAGAGTTGCGGTAACCGCTTGCTTACGCGCGCGGCTCGGAATGGGGCTTGCGTGGCTCGGAATGGGCCTCGCGCAGGTATTGCGGAAACGTCCCCGCCAGGATGTTTGCGCGCAGGCCGCGCATGATCTCCAGGTAGTAGGTGAGGTTGTGCAGTGTCCCCAGGGTTGAGAACAGCATCTCCGAGGATTGAAACAAATGGCGCAGGTACGCGCGTGAAAATGTCCGGCAGGTATAACAGTGGCAGGCGGGGTCGAGCGGACCGGCGTCGTCCTTGTAGCGCGACTGCTTAATCACCACGCGGCCGGTGGACGTGAACAGGCAGCCGTTGCGGGCGTTGCGCGACGGCAGAACGCAATCCATCATGTCGATGCCGCGCGCCACATATTCGGGCAACTCTTCCGGCATCCCGACGCCCATCACATAGCGCGGCCGGTCGCCAGGCAGCACTGGCGCCGTCGCCTCCACCATTTCGAGCGACAGTCCGCGCGGCTCGCCGACCGACAATCCGCCGATGGCATAGCCCGGCGCGTCGAGCGCGATCAACCGATCGGCGCACGCGCGCCGAAGATCGGCGAACATGGAGCCTTGCACGATGGGAAAACACGCCAGATCGCGCTCCGGATGCCGGGTCAAGAAGTGCGCATACGCGGCGCGCGCCCAGCGGACCGTCCGCTCCATCGATTCGCGCGCGGCGTCATGGGCGGCCGGATACGCCAGGCATTCATCGAGCACCATCATAATGTCGGCGCCGAGCGCAAGCTGCACGTCGATGGTGGACTCCGGCGTAAACATGTGCGCGTCGCCGTTCAGGTGGGAACGGAACAGCACGCCCTGTTCGGTGACTTTCCGCAGACCGTCGAGACTGAACACCTGGAACCCGCCGGAATCGGTGAGGATGGCGCGCGGCCAGGACATGAACCGGTGCAGGCCGCCCAGCCGTTCGATGCACTCATGACCCGGCCGGAGGAAAAGATGGTAGGTGTTGGCGAGGATGATTTTCGCGTCCAGCTCGCCCGCCAGATCGCGCGGCAGCACACCTTTCACCGTGGCCTGCGTTCCCACCGGCATGAACACGGGCGTTTCCACAACGCCGTGCGCCGTGTGAAGCAATCCGGCGCGCGCGCCAGTTACGGGACAGACGGCCTGAAGTTCGAAGCGGAACATCATTTCATTAAGACACACGCGTCATTGAGACACACGCCGTCAGCCGGCGGCGGGTTGTTACAGGCCGGGGCGGGCGCGGGAATATTCCGGCCCCGGGATTGATATAATTACGCATGGAGACGAAGGAAGAACAACCCGTGACGCCATCTCCAAGTGTGAGCGGCTTCGACGAAACCGGCCTGGTCGAAAAGGCGAAGACCGGTGACACCGCCGCGTTTACCACCCTGGTGAACGCCTATGCCCGCAAGATTTTCCGCTTGGCGAAACACATCACCCAGAGCGACGAGGACGCCGAAGACGTCCTGCAGGAGACGTTTCTCAAGGCCTACGAGCATCTCTCCGGCTTCCAGGGAAATTCCAAGTTTTACACTTGGGTGGTCCGCATCGCCGTCAACGAAGCGTTGATGAAGCTGCGCAAACGGAAGAGCGATAAGACCGTTCCGCTGGATGAGCCCATCGATACGGGCGAAGAGGAAGTGACGCGCGAAATCGCCGTTTGGGGGGACAGTCCGGAGGACCAGTATTCGCGCGAGGAATTGGGCGAAATCCTGAATCAGGCCGTCGAAACTCTCAAGCCCGCTTTTCGCACCGTTTTTGTATTGAGAGACATCGAAGAACTGAGCACTGAAGAGACCGCCGAGGCGCTCGGCATTTCCGTGCCGGCCGTGAAAAGCCGGCTCCTTCGGGCCCGCTTGCAGCTTCGCGAGAAGCTGACGCAGCAGTTCAAGCGCAAGGGAGACGACGTATTTGCTTACATGTAAGGAATTCCTACGGGAAATGAGCGATTACCTCGACGACGCCGTGGACCAAGCGGTCCGGCAAAAGCTGGAGGCGCATGTGTCGCAATGTCCCAACTGCTTCGTTATCGTGGACACCACGAAAAGAACGTTGCAGGTGTATAAGGGAATGGAACCGCAAACGATTCCGGAAGACATCCATGCGCGGCTGATGGTGGCGTTAGAAAAGCGGATCGCGGCCAAGAAAAAAGAAGCCTGCTGACGCCGGCGGCTCCCGGAAAGGCCGGGGCACGCGCGGGGCAATCCCGGTCGAAAAGCGCTCTTTTCCCGGCTGAAGTTTACACCATCTATTTTCAACTCGCGGCTGAAAATCGGAGACCGGGTGTGTTGAACTGGGAAGAACGCCCCGATGAGATCCCAGACCGGTCCCAATATCTCGCCTATCACCGGCCGCCGGCGCAGGCCGCGCGCCAACGTTCTCCGCTACCGGCTGCTCGCCTTCCTGGCGGTTTTCGGGCCGGGTTTCGTCACCGCCAATGTCGATAACGATCCGGGCGGCATCCTCACCTATTCACAGGCCGGCGCGAAGTTCGGCTACGCGTTGCTGTGGACCCTGATTCCCACCACCCTCGCCCTGATCGTAGTGCAGGAGATGGCGGCCCGCATGGGCGTCGCCACCGGCAAAGGCCTGTCGGACCTGATTCGCGAGGAGTTCGGGTTGCGAATTACGTTCTTCACCATGTTGGTGTTGAGCATCGCCGATCTGGGCAACATCGCGGCCGAGTTCGCCGGCATCGCCAGCGGCATGGGAATATTCGGCGTCAGCAAATATGTCTCCGTACCGCTCGGCGCCGGGCTGGTGTGGCTGGTGGTGGTGCGCGGCTCCTACAAACCGGTGGAGCGCATTCTGATTTTATTTTCTCTAATCTATTTGGCCTATCCCATTTCGGCGCTGCTCGCCCATCCGGACTGGCACGAGGCGTTGCGCCAGACTCTGGTTCCGCAATTCAAGAACGACTCCGCGTACCTCATCATGCTGGTCGGTTTAATCGGAACCACCATCACGCCGTGGATGCAGTTCTATCTGCAGGCCTCGGTCGTCGAAAAAGGCATCACGCAGAAACAATATTCCATGTCGCGCTGGGACGTGATTATCGGTTGTATTGTTACCGACGTGGTGGCGTTCTTTATTGTGGTAGCGTGCGCGGCCACGCTGTACAAATCCGGCCACCGCGAAATCGGCGACGCGGCGGAGGCGGCGGTGGCGCTGCGTCCTTTCGCCGGCCAGTTCGCCTCTCTGTTGTTCGGGGTCGGACTGGTGAACGCGTCGCTGCTGTCGGCCGCCATTCTGCCGCTCGCCACCGCGTACAACGTCTGCGAGGGGCTGGGCTTTGAGTCGGGCGTCGATCACAGCTTTTCGGAGGCGCCGGTCTTCTACTGGCTCTACACTGCGCTGATCGCGCTGGGCGCCGGCTTCGTGCTGATCCCGAATCTGCCGCTGCTGAAAGTGATTCTGCTCTCACAGGTGGCGAACGGAATTCTTATCCCGTTCGTGCTGGTATTCATGCTGGCGCTGGTGAACCGCGAAAAGCTGATGGGCACGATGAAAAACGGCATGACAGGCAATATCGTCGCCACCGCGACCAGCATCGTGATGATCGGCCTCACGGCCGCCATGGTGTGGACCACTATCCGGTAACCGCCCGCCTTGAGGATTGATACAATGGCAACTGGTTTTTTCGGGCCGAAGCGCAAAGGGCCGGCGCGCACCGCCATAAAAGCGCAACGGGTGCGGCGCGCACCACCATTTGACGCAGGAACTGGCTCGCGCCGCACTCCGTTTTGCGCGAGTTCCGTGGAAGAAAGGAAGGAGCTTCGTTGAAGGCTCTCGGACTGCTGTTACGATTATTCAGCTATCTCTATCAACTCGTACTTGCGGTACTGCTGCTGGGCATCGCGACCGCCGCGGGTGGAGGCGAGCTGCAGTTGGCAATGTTGACCGGCATGGGCGCATCCGCGAATCGTTGGGCCGTGGCGATTGGAATCGCCGGATTGGTAATTACGATTTTGGCGATCGCCGGAATTCTCCGGTTTCTGTTTCCGGCATGGTGCCTGATTGTGCTGGCGCTGATGATTCACGGATACTATCTGTCGGCGTACACTTTCAACGGCCCCGAGGAATGGCGCTCGGCCGGGTGGATCACGGCCGGCGCGCTATTGGCGTTTCTCGGCAGCCTGACCGTCTTCCGGACGCGCCGCAAGCGGTAAGGCGGAAGCGGACCGCGCCGGATTCCAAGGAACACGCGCAAAACGGAGCGCGGCGCGAAATAGTTCCTGTTGGCTTGGCGGTGCGCGCCGCACCCTTTGCGCTTGGGGCGTCATCGCCTGCGCCGCTATAGTTATGATATAGATTGACGGCGCATCCAAGTCCAGCGGAATCATGCTGCGCAAAACGGAGTGTGGCGCGAAGCAGTTCCGTCCACGCACTCTGGCGCGCGCCGCCGACTCCGTGCAGCATCGGATTGCGGGTCCAGCTTACTCTCGCTCTTCGTGTGCCACTTTTCGCAG
>JBDTAT010000354.1:0-2708 GCA_039924505.1 Bryobacteraceae bacterium | reverse complement strand
GGAATCCGGGACGACGGCCGCCGCCGACAGCGGAGACGTGGAACTGCCGCCGGCCGTCGCAGCCGCCACCTGCGGGCGGGGCGGCGCCACCTTGACCACATCCGGCCGGATAATGTCGATACTGCCCTTGAAGTAGGCGCCGTCCTCAATCACAATCCGGACGGTCTTGATGTCGCCCACCAGCTTGGCGTCCTTGCGGATATCGATTTTGTCGGTGGCTTCCACGTTCCCGTGGATCGTCCCGAGCACCACGATCTCGCGCGCCTTGATGCTGGCGCTCACTTTTCCGTTCGGGCCCACCGTCAACCGGTGTTCCTGCAACTCCACCGTGCCTTCCACTTCACCGTCGATGGTCAAATCCTCGCGGCTGATGATCTGGCCTTTCACCATCACGGATTTGCCGAGCGCAGCGGAGCCGCGCACGCCATCCAGATGGGTCTCACTCGTACGTCCAGGCATTGTCGACATCGGTATGCCCTCCTTTGCAAGGTTAACTGAGGCCGGCGGGGTGGCCGCCGCCTTCGGCGTGTACTCGTCTTCTTTTCGTAGCTTCCACATTCCGGAAGTGCCCCTTCGGTACAAATTAAAAGGAACTGCCCTTATGGTACCTTACCCGCGACCCCGCGGGGCATTCAAATCCTCATTCACCGCCGGTTTGACGATAAAATAGCGGAACGCGATCCAATCTTCGCCGGCACTGCCATCCGGTTCCACCACCAGCGCCTCGGCTCCACGTTGGTGGAGCAGCGCCAACACTTCTTCGCGTTTGATCCCGTGCATCTGCATCACCGGCTCGCCGCGCCGGAAGAGGTTCCAATAGATCCGCTGATAGAGCAAGTCCCAGACCCAGCGCCACACCCGGCGGCCAAGATCGTTGCGCGACGGCGCGCTGGGCAGGCGGAACACCAGCAAACCGCCGGGCGCCAGCACGCGCAGAAAATCCTCCAGATACAGCTTCATGTAGCGCGGCGCCATGTGCTGAAGCGTCAGCCCGCTGTAGATCAGATCGAATGCGCCGTCGTCGAAGTAACTAAGGTTCGCGGCTTCGTTCAGCACGTAACGGCAGCGCTCGCCGTGCCGGTTGTACTGCTCGGCCAGCCGGATCATCGAAGGCGCCAAGTCGACGCCCATCGCCACGTCGAAGTGTTCCGCCAGCGGTTGGGTCAGCCGTCCGACGCCGCATCCGAAATCGAGCGCGCGGCGCTTGCGTATTTGCGGATGGATGGCCGCCACCCAAGCCATGAGATCCCGGATTTCGTAGATGCCGGTTGCGAAAAACTCATCGACGTCCCACTTGTTGCCGGCCTTCTCCGGCGCCGTCAGAATCGCCCAGAGGGGATCGCTGGCTCCGAAGGCGTCCCAATTCCGTTGTAGCTCCTTAAGGCGCATTTCAGTTTCTATTCAGCTTATCAGGAGCGTGGTGAAGAGCGCTCCCTAATTTGGCGTGCCGGGAGCAAACGGAGGCGCCGGGTAGCCCCGGCAACCGCTCCCTTACGGTCACGGCTCGGAACGCTACTGCAATCTCCTGAGAGATAATAAAACCAGTGACCCGGCTAAAGGATATCGAACAGCGGCTTGAGCGCACCGAGGAACAGCTCCGGCTGTTTCAGAAGATCAGCCGCTTCATGGTTCGCGAGATGAGCCTCCCGGAGGTACTGCAGGGCATTGTCGCGCTGGTGGTCGAGTTCATGGCTTGCGATTCCTGTCTGCTCTATCTCATCGACCGCGATGAGCTGGTGCTGTGCGCCTCCAACACACCGCACCCATCCACCATCGGCAAAGTGCGCCTGCGTATGAACGAAGGACTTACGGGCTGGGTCGCGCGCGAGCGCCGCCTGCTGGCTATCTCGCGCGAGGCCTTCCGCGACCCGCGATTCAAATATTTCAGCGACCTGCCGGAAGACTCCTACGAAGCGTTCCTTTCGGCTCCGGTGATCGCGCGCAATCGCGTCGTCGGCGTCATCAACGTGCAGCATCGCGCCATTCACCAGCATTCGGGCAGCGAGATGGAATTGCTGAACACGGTGGGCGAGCAGGTGGGGTGCCTGCTGGTGCTCTCGCGCATGGCTCCGACGGCGGTGGAAAGCGCGAACCATGTCGATCTCGCGCTATCCCCGGCGCCGCCAATCGCTCATCTTAAATAACAATGATGACGTTGCGCTTCTTCTCGGAAACTCGCGCACAACGGAACACGGCGGCAGCGTGTTTCGGGTCCGGAGCGAGGAGGCCGCCGCGTCCTGTGCGCTTCTTCTATCTTGCCGCCGTCTTGGCCTGTTCGGCCGCCGTCGCTGGTCCGCACTGGGTGCGCCAATTTGTTTATGTGAACAGCGACGCCGACTTGACCATCAACGATCTCAAGTTCTCGTCCTCCGAGCGCGGCATCGCCGTCGGCTTTCTCGCGCAGCGCGACAAGCCGGCCGCGAAACCGAAACCGGAAGCATTGATTACTTCGGACGGCGGCGCGCATTGGACCATGGTTCCTACGAAGGACGTGGGGTTGTCGCTCTTTCTGCTGGACGACTCCATCGGCTGGATGGCGACGCCCAAGGCCATCTGGCAGACAGTTGAAGCCGGGCGAAGCTGGACGAAATTAAAAGATCTGCGCGATATCCACCAGCTCTACTTCCTGGACCGGAACCACGGATTCGCGATTGGCGCGCCGAAAGCTGTTTATGAGACCAAGGATGGCGGCAAATCGTGGAAGCCGG
>JBDTAT010000353.1:0-2845 GCA_039924505.1 Bryobacteraceae bacterium | reverse complement strand
TTTCTGTCGCGGCCCGGAAGCCTGCGCGCCGACTATTACTTTCGAAGTCCGAAACAATAGAGCGTGCTGTCGTACGTCGCGATGTACACGCGGCCGTTGGCGACCGACAGGCCGCTGAAGTGATTGAACGACGTAATCTGGTCGCCGCTGGAATACAATTCCTTGCCGTTTTCGGCATCCAGCGCATAGAGGGTTGCGTGCGTGGACCGCGAGACGCACAGCGGGCTGTTGTCGAAGAGTCCGCGATCCGGATACGCCTGCTCGGTATACTCGCCATTCCCGTAGCCGAAGACGACGCCATCCGCCACCACCGGCGGCTCGGCGCGGTTCATGTCGCGCGACATCCAGGCCGGAGTCAGTTGATACTTCCCATTATTCTCTTCCACCTTGAATGCGACAACGGCGCCGTTGGTCACCGGGCCGTAGGATACCGGCGTTTTGAATTTCGGATACACCGGCCCCCAAAACGGCGTCAGCACCCAGCGGGTTCCCGCGGAATCCTGCCACGTGGACATCGCGCCCCAAATTCCCGCCGACGCGAAATTGACCTCTTCGTTGCACAGCAGCGGGCTGCGGTATAGCGGCGTCTGATGATCGTCCCCGCCGGCCGCTTTCGTGTCCAGCAGATAAACGCGGCATTCCTTGCTCCCGGTCACCATCAGTTCTTTCCCCTTGAATGGGAAGATGGCCGGTGTGACCTGCATGTCGAGATCGCGCTTCTTCAGCCACGACCAGTTTGTCGGCTCGAACCAATCCTGCAATTGCAGTTTGCCGTCGACGACTTTCGCGCCGACCAGGCCATTGCCGTAGACGTGATTCTCAGGATCGTAGATACCGTCGCCGGTAGGCGCCCACGCGGTTCCGGTGGAGTCGATCGCCGCGCCGGTTCGTCCCCACATGCCACCGCTTTTCGGATTGAAGGTCATTACCTTCTTCTGTGGATCGTTGACGTCGATGGCCCACATTTGATTTGGATTGCCGTTGCAACCCTGCGAAGTGGTGGTGAAAATCACGCCTTTCCACATGTTCAGCGCGTACGATTTGCCGTTAGCAAACCCGAATTTCACTGGCGGCGCAACATCTTCGCCATCGGCCACATTCAGCGAATGCAGTTCGCCGTTGCCGGCCAGCGCGTACACCGTTCGCTTGCCCGAAGCGTCGGCGGGACCGATGATCGGAGTGGCGGTCTGCCCGCCCGGACAAAGCGGATCCCCGGAGCGCAAGCCGCGCCCCTCCGTGATGGGAGGATAGACGAAATGCTTGGTCCAGAGAACCTTGCCCGCGTCCACGTCGATGGCGTAAATATTATCCGAGATGCCGGCTTCGATGGCGATCTGCTTGGGACCGTTCGCCGTCTCAATGCGGCCGACGATCAGCGGCGGGAACAGCGAGTGCATCTCCCGCGGCTGATTGTCGAACTTCAGCTTCCAGAGGATCTGTAGATTCTTGACGTTGTCTTTCGTAAGGACGTGCTCGTCCCGCTGCCAGGCGTCGCGCTGCGGGCCGCCGCCATCGGTCAGCCAATCGGCGCCCCAGCCAAGTCCGCAACCGAGCGTAAGAATAAAAACAAAAACCAGCCTATACATTTACAGCCTCTCTGTTCTACGAATGCCGTTTCGATGAATCCACTAACGTCCGGTGAGTTGCGGCTCCAGCGCCTGAATGCCGAAGCAGTAAACCAGATTGTCGTGCGTGGTGAAGTACACGCGGGCGTTCGCCACCGCCAGACCGCTGCCATGCGAAAAACTGGACACCAGGCCGCCGCTGGAATATAGTTCCTTTCCGGTCGCCGCATCCAGCGCGTAGAGCGTCGCGTGCGCCGCCATCTTTTCCCGCTCGGCAACGCTGTACGGGGCGCCATTGGCTTTGGCTTCTCGCGGGGACTCTCCGGCGGCCAGCGCGAACACCATCCCATTGGCGATGGCGGTGGGCGCGGGCGCCATCATGTCCCGCGAGATCCATGCGGGCGTCAGCACCGGATGGCCGCCTTGATCCTCTACCTTAAATGCGGCGATACTGCCGCTGGCGGCGCTGCCATTGGCCGCCGGGAATTTTGCGGAGTCGTTCGGCGGTCCCGATAGCGAGGCGTACACCCAGCGCGTATTAGTGTCCGTATCCTCCCAACTGGAGAACGCGCCGCGGAATCCGTTGCCCGCATACCGGGTGTCGGCGCTGGCAATCGGCTCGGTCTGGTAGAGCGGCGTGTGGTGATCGGCGCCGCCGGGGGACGCCGCGTCCAGCAGGTACAAACGGCCATCCGGTCCACCTGCGACGATCAGTTCCTTGCCACTGAAGGAGAACAGAACCGGAGTTACCGTGACCCGCTCGACGCCCTTCTTCGCTGCCATGGGCGCACCGGCGGGCGTGAAATAATCTTTCACTTTCAAGCCCTTTGGATCGAGCGCCAGGACCGTATCGTTGTAGTCGCCGGCCACATCGCCATGCCCATAAGCAACCTGCGCGTAAACCGTTCCGTCCGTGCCAACCGCCGTGCCGCCGGCGCCCGCGAAGCCGCTTCCATTGGTCGGAAAGGAGGTCGCAGTTTTGCCGTCGCTTGAAAGATCCACGGCGTAGAGCGCGTTCGGACTGCCTCCGCATCCGTCCGACGTCGTGGCGTAGATCAGGTTCTCAATCACATTCAGGCTGGTGACGTTCGAGTTTGGCGGAACGAATTTCACCGGCGGAATCAAGTCGCCGCCGGTGGAGGCGTTCAGCGCGTGCAAGTAACCATCGCCCGAAACGGTGAAGAATGCCCCCAGGCGGCCGAACCCGGCGCCTCCAAGCGGTGCGGCGGGCCGTGCGGCGCTGCCTGCGGGCCGGCGCGCGGGGCGGCGCCCGAAGCGGC
>JBDTAT010000352.1:0-9367 GCA_039924505.1 Bryobacteraceae bacterium | reverse complement strand
GTTGTCAAATTCGACGTGGGACGCCGCACTAAGATGAAGAGACAAGAGGCCGCAACGTGACAGCCAGAATTTTCGTCAAGCTTATTTTCACCGTGCTCGGCCTGCTGGTGGTTGCGCTGACAGCGGTCGACTTCCTGACGTCCAAGATGGCGGAAACGACCTACGTCGATACGCTGAAGCGCGAGCTTGGGGAAAAGGGACGGATGTTGAACCTGGTGCTTTCGCAGGAGCCGGAGCCGGCGTTCGACAAACTGGCGGGCGCGGCCGCCGCGCGGCTTACCTGGGTCGCCCCGGATGGAACGGTGATCGCGGATTCGGAAGCCGATGCCAGTAAGATGGAAAATCACAGCAAGCGTCCTGAATTGATCGAAGCGCTGGCGGGCCGCGAAGGTTCCAGCATCCGTAAGAGCCCGACATTGGGCATCGACTTCCTCTATGTGGCGGTGCCCGCGCCGCGCGGCGCGCTGCGGCTGGCCGTCCCGCTGTCGCAGATTACCTCCCAGGTGAATTCCATCCGTTGGAAAGTTCTGGCTTCCACGGCCCTGGCGTTTCTACCGGCGATTCTGATTGCCGCATTTTTTGCGCGCTACGTTTCCGCGCGGCTGGGCGCCATCATCGAGTATGCCGGCAAATTGGCGGAGGGCGATTTCGGCGCGCGCTTCCAGCGCCAAAGCCGGGACGAACTGGGCATTTTGTCCAGCAAGCTGAATGAAACGGGCGAGAAGCTCCAGCACATGTTCGAGCAGCTCCAATCCGAGCACGTGGAACTGGAAAAGCTGGAGCGCATCCGGAAAGATTTCGTGATCAACGTGTCGCACGAGTTGCGGACGCCGTTGGCGTCCATACAGGGTTACACCGAAACGCTGCTCGATGGCGCCATTCACGATCCGGAACACAACGTTCGATTCCTCACCATCATCCGGCAGAACGCCGAGCGGCTGGCACGCCTCACCGCCGACCTGCTGACGCTATCGCGCATCGAGCTGAAGACGCAGAAATTCCAGTTCGCCAGCTATTACGTAAATTCGCTGTTGACCGAAAACGCCGACTCCATGCTGCCCATCGCGGAAAAAAAGCGGATCGCGATTACGTTGGAGCCGGCGCCGGCCGACACGGAGGTATTCTGCGACTCCCAAGCGGTTCAGCAGATTCTAAGCAACCTGATGGATAACGCCGTGAAATACACCCCCGAAGGCGGCTTCATTTACATGGGCGCGCGCGTGTCCGGCGAGGACATGGTGGAAATCTACGTGCGCGACACCGGCATCGGAATTCCGGAGGCGGAGCTGCCGCGCCTGTTCGAGCGCTTCTATCGCGTCGATAAAGCGCGCTCGCGCGAACTGGGCGGCACCGGCCTCGGTCTTGCGATTGTAAAACATCTGGCGCGCGCGCAGGGCGGGGAAGTGCGCGTCGAAAGCGTATCCAACCGCGGCACGACATTCTGCTTCACGTTGCCGGTGCATGACCTGGGATTGCTCGAAACCGGCGCGGTGCAGCCGGAGTTGACGGCGTCGTAACCGCTACCGGACGGTGAGATCGATCTCCCGCACGATGCGATCGGGGGCGGTCGGCGGCCGCAGCGGCGGGCGCGCCAGTAACTCCGGCATCGGCGCGCGGGAGAGCACGACGATCAACTTCGTTTCGCCGGCCGCAGGAAGATTCAGCGGCGCGGTCTGCTCGGCAGCCGCTGGCACGGCGGCCGACCACACCAGGCCCCACGTAGCGCCGCCGTCGCCGCTGCGCAACACGTACAGGTTTCCATTGAAGGGCGGCGTCATATGCAACTGGACGGTATCGCCTGCCAGAAAAACTGCCGCTGGCGGAGAGCCATCTTTCCGCACGCTCACCGCGAGTTCCGGTTGCACGAGGGAGGCTGTCATCAGCGCGCCAAAGCTGCGGGCGGCCGCCATTTTCGGCGTTGCGCTTGGCCTGGGAAGTACCGAACCGGTTCTTGTATTGAATTCCACTGGCGCCGGCTCCGCCGCGGGCACGCGCGCGGCCAGCGCAGGCTCCGCCCCGGCCGCGCCCGCGACGCCCGCGGCCGGCTGAGACCGGGACCGCGGCGGAACACCGCGCCCTGTGCGCTCTTCGGAAACTCGCGCACGACGGAGCGCGACGGCCGCTTGTTTCTGGCTGCTTTGAAGGGGGGCGCCCCGCCTTGTGCGCTCTTCGGAATGCTGCGCGGGCGGTGCTGGCACGGTGTTCGCGCTTTTCTTTTCGAGCCGTGCAACTTGCGCATCCGGCGCGCGAACGGGCGCGGGGATGTGAACGAACAGGAAGATCGTCACTGCGGCAAGCGCCACGGCGGCCGCGGCCGGCCACGCCCATGGGCGCCACCAGCGCGACCGTGCCGGCACATGCCGGTTCCGCGCCGCCTCCAGCAATCGCGCCCGCGCTCCGGGAGCCTCCAGCGCCTCCTTCAGAGCCTGCTCCTCTACCAGGGCGTCAAACAGTTTCTGATCGTGTACCGCGGCCTCGAACAGAATCCGCCGCTCCTCCGCGCTGAGCGAGCCGGTGGCATATCCCCCCAACAGCTTCTCGACATCCTCGGGGTTCATCGCGCCACCTCCGGCCCGCCGCCCATCAACTCCCGGAGTTGCTTCCGGCACCGGGAGTCCCACGTATAGACCGTGTTGATGGAGCCGGCATTCAGCAGCTTCTGGATCTCCGGGAACGTCCTGCCTTCGAGTTTCAGCGCAAACAGCCGCCGGCACCGCTCACCGAGTTGGCCGACCGCCGCCGCGAGGCGCTCCACCAGTTGGTTGCGTTCAGCCGCCAACTCGGGATCGGCTTCGCTGCCGGGAATTGGCATATCGTCGATCGAGATCTGCGTGTGCTCGCCCCGCCGCACGATTTTGCGGCGCGCGCTCTGGATCTTGAAACGCACGATTTGCAGCGACAGCGGGAGCAATTCTTCCAGGCATTCGACATGCGCGTACTTTTCCTGAAGCACAATCAGAGTCTCCTGCGCCAGATCCTCCGCACTGTCCCTCGATAATCTGGATGCCGCGAACGCCACAATCCTTTCGCGCAATCGTCCGAGAATCTCGTCGCGTTCCACAATCAGGTCTTTGGCTACGCGGGGTTTTCGTTCATTCTACAACCGCTCCTCACGTGCCCAGAGGGTGCCCAGGCTCGGAAGCCACAAGCATGGCAGTATACTACCGCGAAGTTTTCGCGATGGCTTTGTTGGCGAGAGCGATCAGCCGGCCGCAGCAGGCGCTGATCGTGATCGTCACCTCGGATAGCGTCGCGCCGTGGAAAGAGAGCCGCGGACCGCGGCCGTGCGCGGGACAGGTGACGCCCCGCAACTTCGCCTCGGTCCGCCGCTTGAACCGGATCATCCGCGCTGCTTCCAAATGGCTGTCGATCCATTCCACGAAAACATTTTATCACTAAATTGTTCCGGCACGCGGCGTTTCTTACGCCAACTCCGCGGAGGAGAGGTCGTGTTGCCGTGGCTCTGGGGGTCTGATCGGCCAGGAACCAAGTCTGCCTGGGGTTGGCCGGCCGTGCTCGTAGTTTCAATTTGCGCCGGATTGACGCCGCGAAGGCGGTTTGGGTGTAACATCGTCGGCTACTGGAGCCAAAACGGAAATCCTGGATAATGGCTCTTCAATTAAGCAACTGGAGGTTCTTACGCATGTATGCCCGCGGCAGTGGTCTTTTCGTGTTGGTGGCCGCAGTGTTTGCAGCTCCGCACCTGCACGCGGATACAATTCTGTTTACGGACAGTTTGGGAGTAGGATCGGAAACAATCCCACCATACTATATTGACACGTCCGTTTGCGCGCCGCAGCAATTCTATACAGGCACCAACATCCCCATTCCGCGGCTCCCGTCCGGAACATGTCAGCCCTCCGACACGTACCCTTTCACGGTCGCTGCCGACACGATTCCAGCAACGATCCACATTGGAGATCCCAGGGGTTACGTCAGTGACGAGATTGCCACGAACGTTGGAGCCCCATTATGCTCACTCGGTGACCAGGCCACCTGTGGTAAGTCTTTCACCGGGGTGAGCTTTGTATTTACCTACGGCTTGGATTTGATGGGATCGCCAATGACGTGCGCGTCGGTTGGCGGGTGCGATTTTACGTACAACGGTCCAATACAAGACGTGGGCACAATAACCTGGGCGGACGGGTTACTTACTGCGAACGGCGCTGCCACAGCCCTGGAGTTTGAATACATATCAAGCGTGCCGGAGCCAAGCACGGTTTCCATGGCAGGCCTCATCTTGGGAGCGATTTTCGTATATCGAAAAATCGACAATCATCCCTACCCTATCAATTTTTTACGGCTTGGTGGTTGCAGAAAAACTTTAGCCGGACAGCAGTGAGGGCAAATATTTATTCGCGGGAGGCAAAGGCTGACGAAGCACCCAACCCACGCGGAAGCAAGAAACGGAGCCAGTCCGTCGCATCGGCCTTGAACCGCCGCCGGGCGCGGCTCTGGGGAGACTGCCACGCGCCGATTTACGGCAGGCCGAAGGTTACGATCGCGGAGCCGGCTGCAATTGCCACGAATTGCTTCCCGTCCGCCGTATAGGTCATCGGACCGGCCTTGATGACGGCTCCGGTCGAAAAGTGCCACAACGGCTTACCGTTTCTATCGTCCACTGCGACCACTTCGCCGCCCGGATCGCCGTAGAAAACTAGACCGCCGGCGGTTGCCAGCACTCCCGACCACTGCTTGCTCGCGGCGCTGCCCTCCTGCGGAATCTCCCACGCGGTGTTTCCGGTTTCAATGTCGATGGCGCGCACGTATTTCTTCCCCGGCGTCACGGGCGGATGCTTTTTTGTCCAGCTTCCGCGCGCCGCGACGAAGCGGCATTCCTCGAGCGCCATCAAATAATAAAGATGCGTCAAAGGGCTGTACGTGGTGGGACCATAGTTGGTAGCCTCTCCCGCCGGGCACTGCAAATCTCCGCCGGGCCGCGGCGTGTAGGCCGGCAGAAGCCGCGGGCGCCCATTCGGGCCGATGCCGCTGGCCCAGGTTTCACGCACGAACGGATTTCCCAGTAGAACTTTTCCGTCGGTACGATCCAGCACATAGAAAAACCCGTTGCGGTCGGCATGGAGCAAGAGTTTCCGCGCGGCTCCGCGATAGTTCGCATCGACTAGCACCAGCGGCTCGGTTGTATCCCAATCGTGAATATCGTGCGGCGTCGGCTGGTAGCACCATTTCAGCTTTCCCGTGCCGGGGTCCAGCGCCAGAATCGAATCGGTGTAAAGATTATCGCCGGGCCGGTCCCGGTCGTCGCTGTCCGGATACGGATTGCCCGTCGGCCAGTAGAGAGTATCGGCCTCCGGATCGTAACTACCGGTGAGCCAGGTTGCGCCGCCGCCAAATACCGGCTCTTTTCCCTTCCACGTTTCAGAACCCGGTTCGCCTTTTCCAGGTATCGTCCAGTCGCGCCATACGCGTTCGCCGGTGGAGGCTTTATACGCGGCGAGAAATCCGCGAATCGCGCGATCACCACCGGACACGCCGGCGATCACGACGTCCTTGACCACCAGCGGGGCCATTGTTCCGCCGTAGTTCCCGGCCAGTTCCGGCATGATTTGTTCCCACACGACGCGGCCGGTCGTGCGGTTCAAGGCGATGAGGTGAGCGTTGTCGGTCACCATGAAAACGTTTTCGCCAAGGATAGCAACGCCGCGATTCACGCCCAGCGCAGCGTCGCCGATGAGGCCAGGGGTAACCGGGCGCGTATATTGCCAGATGGCGCGGCCCGTCGCGGCGTCGAGCGCCCAGACTTGATTCGGGCCGGTGACGTACATGATCCCATCGGCGACGAGCGGCGTGACCTCAAGTCCGAAATGCGGGATTGCGGCCGACCATTTGGCGGCGAGCCGGCTCACGTTCGCGCGATTGACTTCGGAGAGTTCGCTGAATCGATTTCCGTTGACGTTGCCGTTGTAGGTCAGCCAATCGCCCGGCCGCGCTTCGACAATCCGCGGGAAGCCGATGCCCCGAGCCGCATTCGCTTCGTCGACGGCGTGGACGCCGGGCTTCACGCCGGTCAATCCGCCGAGGTAGGCAATCAGATCGCGCAACTCCTCTGGCCCCGCTAACAAGCGCGGCATCAGCGACTGCTTTTCTTCGCGGATGACGGCAATCTGGCTGGATCGAAGCAGATGGAACCTCCCCTGCAGGTCCTGCAACTCGACGTCGAAGTTGCCGCGGTTCCGCTCGAAGCCGCGAATCGATTTTCCGTCCTTCAATTCAACCGTGGCAAGACCGTAGCCCGCGGTGATGTGCGCGTCCGGTTCGAGCAACGCGCTGCGAAGATCGGCCAACGTCAGTTCGCGTCCGGCGTCCGAGAGGTCGGGGCCAACAGCGTGACCGCGGCCGTCCACCATATGGCACGCCGCGCACCCTCCTTTGCCGAAGAAAAAACGTTCCCCGGCGATCGGGTCGCCGGAGATGCGGCTTTCCGCCGCCGGCGCGTTCAAGGAGCGGACAAAGGCCGCCAGCGCTGCCAGATCGTGCGCCGGAAGATTGAAGGCGGGCATGCCAGACTGGAGGATTCCGTTGTGAATCACATTGTAAATCTGCTCTGGGGACCGCGCACGCACACGGCGGTTTCCGGCCAGTTGCGGAGCACGGCCGCCCCCTCCGGCATCGTCGCCGTGGCAGGCGGCGCAATGTTCGGCGTAGAGGCGCGCCCCATCATCGGCGCTCTGCGCGATCAGAAACGCCGGACCCAGGGCGACCGCTAGAATCAGGGTGGATGTGGGCCGCAGGTGTGCGGCCGCCTGTAATTTGCTTCTGCGCTTACTTGGCATGGACGAAGGCTGGACTCCCGAAGACTCCATTCTACGGCGGGATCGAGCCGGGCGGGCGGCTTGGAACCCGCGACCGCTATTGAGCGTTTGGCTGTAATGGCGATTGTGAACGGGTGACGGCGGCGCGGCAAGCGGCGGGGCCCGGCGGCGGAATTTCCCTACGGTTGGATGAAGGAGAAGTTGGGAATCCGGAAATTCCGGTTGCGGGGCATAAGGAAGGCGGCCACCGAGGCGCGGTTGCGGGCGGAAAATAAGAGTGCGATGAAAGCAGCCGGCTACTCTTTTTTAGCAGTGGCGGGTGCGGGTGCGGGAGAACCTCCCGAACTGGGTTTCGAATCGGACTTCGTTTCGGACTTGGATTCTTTCTTCGACTCGGACTTGGAATCGGATTTGGATTCGGACTTCGTCGAATCCGACGAACCGGCTTTCGAGTGCGCCGAACCGGAGCCGGGCTTCCCGTTGCCGCCTTTGCCGTAATCGGTGACATACCAGCCGGTGCCTTTGAATTGCAGCGCGGGAGCGGAAATCAGGCGATGCACCGCGCCGCCGCAACCCTCGTGGACGCTTAGGGGCTGGTCGGCGAATTTCTGCATCACTTCGTACACGGTCCCGCAGGTATCGCACTGATACTCGTAAATCGGCATGCTTCTTTGAACCCTCCTTAGCGCTGATCCGGTACTGGCGCCGGAATATTCAGCGGCCCCATGTGAATGGGGCCGGCCGGCGCCGCGGCTCCGGACGGAGCGGCCGATGCCGCCGCGCTCTTCCCTTGCGTAACCACCTCAATGGCTTTCTTCATCAAAAGATCCTCGCCGGGCGCGGTTTGCGGCTGCTCCGGCGCTACGGCGACCGGACCTTCCTCGTCGATGTCGGGAGCATTGGCGTCGGCTTCCTGCACGGGAACGGAAGGCGTAACACCGGTGTCCTGAATCGCTTTGCCACTGGGCGAATAATATTTCGCGACCGAAAGTATCACAGCGCTGCCATCGTCCATGGTGACGGCCTTGCGAATGGCGGCGTCGCCGTACGTGCGCTCGCCCACGACTTCGGCGCGCTTGTCGTCGAGCAGTGCGGCGGCCGCGATCTCGGCTCCATCCGCGGTGCCGCGACCGACAATCACCACCAGCGGTAAATGCGTTATGGCGGACGAAGAATTCGCGTCAATATCCTTGCGGGGCGACTTCTGGCCCTGCGTATAGGCGATGAGACCTTTGTCGAGGAACAGGTTCGCCAGTTGAACGCCTTCCTCTGGCGACCCGGTGGAGCAGTGGCGCAGATCCAGCACCAAGCGTTTGGCGCCCTGCTTCTCCAGATCCTGCACCTTGGCCGCGACGGTCTTTTCCTCGGCAGGTTCCAGGCTGGGCACTTGAACGATACCGACCTGATCGTTAAGCTTCGTGGTGACCGCCGGATAATGAATGGGTTCACGGATCAACGTCAGCTTCTGCGGCTCGGGCTTGCGAACGCGCAGCACGGAGAGTTCAACGCTGGTTCCGGCTTCACCCGACAGCAGCAGCTCGGCGTAGGCCAGGGGCATGTCGCGAGTGGCGACGCTGTTGATGGTCTCCAGAATATCGCCGGTGGTCAGGCCGGCCTTGGCTGCAGCCGAGCCCGGAATCGAATCGATGACGCCCACATAGCCGAATTTTTTCGAGATCACGAGGCCGACACCGGCGCGATTCTCGTCCTTCTCCTTCAAATATTCCTTGTACTGTTCGGCGTTCAGATAACTGGCGTAGGGGTCGATGGATTCGAGCATGCCGTTGATGGCGCCGAGCGTGACACTCTTCATGTCCGGCTCCTCGACGTAGTCGCTCTTGATGCGCGAGAGGACTTCCGTGTAGACGGCCAAGTGGCGATAGGCATCTTCGGGCGACGCACTGCGCCCCCGCATGGCGCCCGCGAAAAGCAGGATGACGAGACAGGTGGATGTGGTGACGACGACGAACTTAAAACGGCTATTCATAAAAGCGGCCTGGTAGACCTCTCCTTGTTTTCAGTATAGCCTGTGTGTGGCAAAACGGTGACGAATGGGCGCGCGGCGGCGAACGGACGGGCGCCGCTACCGGCAACCGCTCCCTCACGGTCACGGCTCGGTTTGCGATTGCAGTCGCGGCACCGTTGCGATTCCGATGATTATTTCGTCATGGATGCTTCGAGTCGAGCCAACGCAGCAGCTCTTCGCTCAGAGTATTCAGGCTGTTGGTGATGCGATCGGTTTCAACGTTGACGAGCGCGTAGCGGGCGGTGAGAGGATCGCCGGAATCGACGAGCGCGCGATGATCCTCGCGCAGATCCGGCAACGATTCGCGGGTGATGGGCGAGCCGCGGAGCGCGGAGGCGAGATAGTACAGCGTCAATTCGACGTGATTGGCAAATGTTGAAAAGGCGGCGCGGGCGGGAACCGGACTGGTGGCGAGGCCGGACTCAAGAGCCATTAAAGCGTGTACCAGGCGATGGGAGCTCGCTAGAATGCCGCTCAAGGAACGGAGAGCGGCGGGCGGAGTTCCCGGCTCGGCGGACAACCGGTCGATGGAGGCTTCGAGATTGGAACGCGCGCGGCGGCCGAGCAC
>JBDTAT010000351.1:0-2706 GCA_039924505.1 Bryobacteraceae bacterium | reverse complement strand
TACCGCCGCCGCCGCCGCCCTCATACGTCAGGATCGGCAACAGGATGGAGCTGCCTTGGCTGCCGGCGCCATCAAACGTCAGGACGCTACTGCCGCTGCCGCCGGCGCCATCGAACGTCAGGACGCTACTGCCGCCGCCGGAGCCGTCATACGTCAGGACAGCGCCTCCGCCGCCGCCGGAGCCATCGAAGGCAACCGTATCGCAACTGCCGCCGCTCACTCCCGCGCCGGCCACCCCGGAGCACACCACGACACCGCAATTGCTCGAGCCGCTGGCATCGCAGGCTTGCGGAGCATTCCCTCCACCCGACACCGTTGCCGTTTCCGCATTCAGAATGGCCGCTCCCACCCCACTCCCAGCTCCGAAGGTAAAGATCCGCTGGACGTCGAATACCACCGGATTGCTGAGACCCGAGATGGCCTGATTTCCCGAGGTAACCGAGAAATTCGCAGGCGGGGAGAAC
The DNA here is from genome assembly GCA_039924505.1 of Bryobacteraceae bacterium. Lineage (GTDB taxonomy): Bacteria > Acidobacteriota > Terriglobia > Bryobacterales > Bryobacteraceae > JBDTAT01. The sequence goes on along the minus strand of JBDTAT010000351.1, from coordinate 2,242 downwards.
GGACCCTGCCCCGCAAGCGCGTGGCCCGAAACCGACGTCCGTCCTTGTACGCTGCTCGCGCGGTCAAGCGGTCCTTTGAATCCCCCGTGCAGTGTCTCGTAGAAACTCCCGGCCGGCCGCGTGTACTGATAGCTCTGGAGAAAATCGATGGTGAGCACGTCGGCGCCGGACGTGGTCCCGGACGCGTTCCCCATGTAGATCGCGGTAAATGGGATCGAGTAGTCTGGACCCGGCGCATGCCCGCCGATGAAGGTGCCGGAAATCAAGTACCGGTCGGTATTCGCGAGCGTGTAAGTGAAACTGAAGCCGGTGCTGCCCGCCGCCCCCAACGGAATGATATCCGCCGAGCCGCAGTTGCCACCTTGACAGATTCCATTGACGGTGACGCTGGCGCCAAAAACACCCTGGCCCGCGGCAAGTAGTAACACCAAAGCGGCATAGCGCAAACCCATACGTGCAGCTTATCAGTACTGCCGGCCGGGCCGCGCGCGTCGGCAAGCATTTTTTTCGACGCCTCTTACGGCGCCGGCGGTTGCTCTTTCAGTTGATCGCCCGAAACCGGCGCGGGCGTGTCGAACGTAATGCTGGTGTCCGTTCCGAACTTGCGGTACATGTGGAACTCGACGTTGTTCTTAACCAGCAGCTTTCCCTCGCGCGAGCGAATCTCGGCCACGAGCGGCAGCAGGAACCGGCGGCCGCTGATGCTCTGATAGTCGTAATTCAAATCCTCGGAAAGATCCTGCACCGGGAACGAGGCCGGAACATCGTCGGCTATTTTTGTGATCCGCGCGATCATGTGGTTCTCATTGTCGACGTAGACCAACCCGTGGTAGCCGGCGATCATCTCCAGGTGCGCATCGGGAACCACGATCCGGAACCGCGAACGCGGCTGCTCCACGCGATACGAGAAGACCTGCATTAGACGGCCGCGCAGCGTCGTCCACTTTTCCCACTCGAAATGCGTCTGCGTTTGCGGCTCGAAAATTTCGCGCATCATGCTGCCGAATTCGCCCGCCGACGTCGCCCCGCCCAGGTTCTCATGCGAGACGTCCTTAGGCTGATTGTTCACCAGGACAACTTTGTAATCTTCGCGGTGGTCGAAGTACGTCAGCTTCTCGACAATGGTATCGAGCGGCCGGAAACCGGTTCCCGTCGGATCGTCAAAGCGGCGCGTCACTTGCGTGCAAAAGAAATCGGGAAGCTGATTGGAATAGTTCAACGCGTACCCGGTAGTCTCCGCCAACAGCGCTTTCCGATCGGCTTCGGCCGGCGCCGGCCGCGGTTGATACGCCGGCTGCGATGAAGCTCCGGCCGCCGCAGTCAGCGTAGCCGATGCGTCGCGTAGCGCGCGCAGCTCCGCCACGGTCTTGGGACCAGCGCCCATTCCCTGCAATTCTTCGATCCGTCGATCGTCCAGCCGGTCGGCCAGCTTCACTTTTTTCAGGTAAGCGGCGAGCTTCACATCCGGCTGCTTCAACTCGACCGCCGAGCGAACGAAGGAGACCAGTTGCTCCACAGTCATCCGCATTTGGGCAGTCAGCGCCAGCGAGCCCGCCAGCACCAGCGAAAGCAACCGCGCGCGCATCACGGTTTCGCCGGCGCCGTTGCCGGCGCAGAAGCTGGAGGCGCGGGAGACTGAGCCGGAGGCGATCCAGATGGACCCGCCGCGGGAGCGGGCGCACTTTCGACCGGCTGCTCCTTCAGCTTGTCGTCTGAAACCGTATCGGGAATCTTGTCGAACGTAATGTTCGCTTCCACGCCAAACTTGCGGTAGTTGCGGAATTCGATGTGGTTCTTGATCTTGTAGGGGCCTTGGCGCGAGTGCAGCTCGGCGACAAACGGCAGCAGGAATTGCCGGTCGCCAATCATGGTGTAGTCGTAGTCGAGCTGCTCGGAGACGTCCTGCACCGGAAACGTTGCTGGAATATCGTCGGCGATCATGGTGATCCGGTCCACCATGTGGTTCTCGTTGTCGACATAAATCAATCCGTGATAGCCCACCACGATTTCCTGATGGTCCGACGGAGCTTCGCCGTGCACATAAATCCGGTATTGTGAAAGCCCCTGCGCCACTTGATAGGTGAACACGTGCATCCGCCGCGTCCGTAGCGTGGCCCATCGGTCCCAATCGAAATGCGTTCGCGTCTGCGGGTCGAAAATCTCGTGCATCATGGTGCCGAACTCGCCCGAGGAACTGGCGCCCCCCAATTGCTCGTGCTTCACGTCCATCGGCGTGCTGTTC
>JBDTAT010000350.1:0-3729 GCA_039924505.1 Bryobacteraceae bacterium | reverse complement strand
TTATAAGGGGCGCGCCCCGCGGCCATTGCGAACAATGCGCGCAGAAAAACGCCGTCATTCCCAGTGCGGATACAAATGAAATGGCAATAACTTACTTGATGGCTCATATGCGGAAAGCGCACCGGCTGTAGTCGCGTGACAGGCCGACACTCGCGGGATGCCGTACCGTAACCCGGAAGTACCCATGCGGAACATCGCCGGAATCGACAATGCAATCCGTAGTGTCCGGGATGTCAGGCGGGAGTTACCGAGCCGTTTACGCGCCGCATCCAGGCGCGGTTCGGCAAAAGTACGCTTATCGGAATTCCTTCGTTACCCGCAACCTCTCCATCAGGGCCCTTTCCTTATACCGTCGTTCGGGTGGACCAGAGGCGCGCGACGCTTCAAGTAGTGTATAGCTCCGGCGATCTCGAGGGCAATCGTACTGCGCCGACCGCGCTTTTCAATGCGTCATCGCGTACACAATGTAGTTCACGCCCAATCGAATCCCTAACGCCGAGAATTTCTCCGGGTAGCGCGGCTCATCGGCCCACTCCCAGGAATCGCCGATGTCGGAATTGAACGAAATCGCCACCATCACGCGGCCCTTGTCGTCGTAGATGCCGCGCCAATGCGCCTCCCGGCCGTTGTTTTTGTAACCCACCCGCAAATGCTCCGCGCCCGGCACCTGATACCGGTCGTCCAAATCGTAGACCGTGTGGAAAATCGCATCGCCGCTGGGGATCTCGACGATGGCCCGATCCGGAAATACGCGTTTCATGCGCTCCTCGAACACTTCCCACTCCAGCGTTCCGTGAAAATCGTCGGCCATGAAAAAGCCGCCGCGCAGCAGATAGTCGCGCAGTTTGTCCGCCTGCGCATCCGTCAATCCCCACTCGCCCACTTGAACGGCATAGAGCCACGGCCAGTTATATACGTCGTCTCCATCGTCCAGATTCACGGGCTGCTCGGCGGACCGTACTTGAATCCGCGTCAACCGCGTCACCGCCTCGGAGAAATGCCGGTCGGCGCGCGGATAATCCTGCGTCCACAACGACAGCCCCAGCCGCCAGTCTCCATCGAAGCGCCCGCGATATCCGTCATTGGCCCCCGGCGGATACATCAACCGCGCAAACACCCACTCGGACTTCTGCTGCCAGTTCGTTGGCAATTCGAAATGGCTGTACTCGACGCCCGGGTACTGCCGGAATGGACGCTGGAAGGCGCACAGCGTGCCAAGAAACGTTGCCACGCAACCGAACCGCCAGACCAGCTTCCGCAGACTCATGCGTACCGCCTTGACCCGAGCATATCACCGGGCCGGCCGATTGCGGTTTTCCGACTCACGGCAGCTTCCAACCAAATGGATGCGTCCGCCAACTCGCAGCGTATAAAATAAGCGGGTGAAGGGAGCGCATGGCCGAAATAAATCTCTCACAAGTTGAAGCCGACGCGTTGATTCAAATGGAAAAACGCTGCATTGATGACAGCCCTTGCGACTTCCCGCCTCCCGGCGATCGGGTTACGATCTCACTGACCTCGCTTGACAAGCGTGAAAACTTCATGCTTGACGTGACTCGCGGAGGCATCAAGCTCACCAAGGCGACCTATCGGAACCGGGCACGGCACGTGATTATACTCATGCGGCTGGACCTGGATGGTCCGCCGCGCCGCAACCCCGACGGTGAGGAAATTCAGTGCCCTCACCTTCACGTTTACCGTGAGGGGTACGGCGACAAGTGGGCAGTGCCGGCTCCCCTCGACAAATATTCGAACACGACGGATCTTTTTTCAACTCTCGATGCGTTCATGCAACATTGCAACATCACCAGGCCTCCCAGAATTCAACCCGGGCTTTTCTCATGACGATGCTAAATCAGATCGAGAAGCTTCTGAGCAGGTATCACGTGTGGCTGAAGGACAAGACGACGCTGCGGGAAGTGAATGGTTCGTGGATCGAGATTACGACGCCATATATTGATCGCCATAACGATGCTCTCCAACCATTCATGCTTGGAGCGACCCGCGCCACGTGCGTTCTCCGGAGTCGAAAGCCTACGCGGTTCTGAATGATCTCGACCAAACGGTTGCAGGCGGCGTGCTCGATGCTTTCCGCGCCTACGAAATCCGGCCCGTCCAATGGACCCAGCGCGCCGAAGTTGTTACGCAACTTGCGGCATAATCGAAGAATCCCCCAGTGGTGCTACACTGCCTTTCAATGTATCTTTCTTTGAATGGCGTCCCCATCGGCGGCCACCTCGCGTGGCCGGATTTCGCCCGGCTGGCTTCCCGCACCGGCTTCAAGGGCGTCGACGTGATGCGCGACGCCGCCATGGCGGACGGCGTCGAACGCACGCGGAGTCTGTTCGACGAACTGCATCTGCGGCCGGCCTTCATCGACCTGCCGGTTGAGTTTCGCAAGGACGACGTGGCGTTCCGCGCCTCGCTTCCGAAACTCGAAGAGGCCGCTCCGTTCGCCGCGGCCATCGGCTGCCCGCGGTTGATGACGTGGATCATGCCATCGGGCAATACTCCCAAAGACGAGCTGCGCCGCGTCTTCAAAAAGCGCTTCACGGATTGCGCCAACATTCTCGCGCGCTCGCACTGCCGGCTGGGCCTCGAGTTTCTCGGACCCGCCAATTTTCGCAAACAGTTTCCCTACGAGTTCATCTGGAAGATGAACGAGATGCTGGAATTCGCCAAGGAGTGCGGATCGAACGTCGGACTTACGCTCGACGCCTGGCACTGGCATCTCGCCGGCGGAACCATCGCGGATATTCTCGCGGCGGGCAAGGACCGCATCGTCGTTGTTCATTTCGACGATGCGCCAGACCTGCCGCCCGATCAAATTCGCGACAACCAGCGCCTGCTGCCCGGCGAAGGCGTTATCGATCTAGTTGGTTTCCTGCACGCGCTTCAAAAGATCGGTTATGAGGACTCGCTTAGCGTGGAAGTGTTCGGCCGCGGCTTGAAAGAAATGCCGCCGGGAGAGAGCGCGAAACTGTGCCTCGATTCCAGCCGCGCCGTGCTTAAAAAAGCCGGTATCGCCGAAAGCTGATCTTACGCGCGTCCTTCTTACCAAACCGTTGGCGCATAAGCCTTCCGGATCTTGCTGTCGGAGCTGATTAAGGGCGCATAGCCGTTCGACCGGGCATGCGCGACAATCATCCGGTCGAACGGGTCCCGCGTCCACGTCTCAAACAGGGCCGTTTCCACAATAGCCGGGAAACCGTGTTTGCAGACTTCAAGTCCGATCTGGCTTGCAAGCTGGTTCAGCAACACCTGCGGCGGCGCCAAAGTGCGCTTGATCTCGTACAGATATTCCAACTCCAACAACACCATCGGCGAGATTCGCAGATCCGCCTCTTCGATGGCAGTAATTGCCTTCCGCGTCAGCTTACCAAGTTGTTTCTCGCATAGCCATACGACGACTTGCGTGTCCAGGTACTGGATCAAAGTTCGGACCAATCCTTCTCCCACTCCGATTCCATCTCCTTGAGCAGCTCCCGGCTGGCCTGGCCGGCGTCGGTCCCGGGCCGGACGACTTTGCTCGCGGACAGCCGCGCAAGTTTGGACGGCTTATTCTCGGGAATGACATGAAACACCACACCCCGATGCGTGAACTCCAAAGGCTCTCCTTCGAGGGCGCGGTCGGCCAGCTTGAACAACTCCCTCCGCAGGCTCGTGATAGTGGTCTTCATAAACTCATTGTAGCACAACACGTACATTAGTTAAGCACTTAATGTACAT
>JBDTAT010000349.1:0-5726 GCA_039924505.1 Bryobacteraceae bacterium | reverse complement strand
GTGGCGGCGCCGCCGGCGGAAGCAAGCAGGCACGTGATCGACTGGATTCAGGCGCTGCGCGCGGAACAGATCAAGGCGTCCGCAGGCGATCCCGGGGAGGTTTTGGCGCGGCGGTTGAGCAACGCCGAGTACAACTACACCATTCGGGACCTCACGGGCCAGGATCTGCAGGTCACGCGGGAGTTCCCGGTCGATCCGGCCAATCCAGCGGGCTTCGACAACTCGGGCGAGTCGTTAACCATGTCGCCGGCGCTGCTGAATAAGTACCTGCAGGCCGCGCGCCAAGTCGCCAATCACATGGTTTTGACGCCGGACGGAATCGACTTCGCTCCGTATCCGATGTTGGCCGAGACGGATCGTGAGAAGTACTCGATTCAGCGCATCGTGGATTTTTATTCCCGGCAGCCCACGGACTATGCGGATTATTTTCAGGCTGCATGGCGCTTCCGGTATCGAGCGGCTCTTGGGAAACCAGGGGCGACCCTGGCGGCGATCGCAGCGGACTCGAAGGTGAGCCCTAAGTATCTGCCACTGGTCTGGCAGATTCTGCACGACAAGGACGCGGTGGGTCCGATTTTGAAGCTGCAGGAAATGTGGCGCAGTCTGCGGGGTCCTCAGAAACTCGCGCAAAACGGAGTGCGGCGCGAAATGGTTTCCGACCTGGACGATGGTGCGCGCCGCACCCTTCGCGCTCCGGACGCAAACCCACCGGATATGTTGCGCGCGAAGTGTGTGGCAATGCGCGATTTTGTGGTGAAGATCCGGGCCGACACGGCCATGCAGTTCGCTGCGCCGAAGGTGAAAGGATTGCCCGCCGCGTCGCAGCCGCTACTGGACTGGAAAAATCAGTTATTCGCTTCGCACCGCCGCGACAGCGACCCCAACGATCTGCGCAACGATACCGACCCGCCGGCGGTGGTGCCGGAAATTCCTAAACATCGTCCCGGGCTTCACCGGGAAGCGGCTCCGTACTGGGCCGTTGTTTCAGCGAGAGCGCGCGCAGGCGACGCCGATCTGATCGTTCCCGCGGCCGAGCGCCGGTTGTACGAAGCCGCGTTCGCCCGCTTCGCTTCCGTTTTCCCGGATAAATTCCATGTCACGGAGCGAGGCCGCTACTTCCCGGACGGCTCGGCGGACAAGGGCCGTCTGCTGAGCGCGGGCTACCACAGTGTGATGGGCTTCTTCCGCGACGATACGCCGTTGATGGAGTTGATCCTCGACGAAAAAGGCAAAAAGGAAATCGACCGGCTGTGGAACGAATTCGACTTTATCGCCGATTTCACGGCGCGCACCTGGGCTCAGTACTTCTTCAATGAGAGCGGCGAGGTGGAAGGCAAGGGCGCGGAGTCTGGCTCGCCGCGGCCGGGGGAGCACGCTATCACCGATAGCGCGGTGATTCTGAAGTTGCGGGACGCTTATCTGGCCAAGGCGGCGGCCGACCCGGACAACGACGCTGCCGCCGCGCGGGCTATCCGCGAACACTTCGACCGCGTGAATGCCACGCTCCGCGGTTTGGAAAAGGACCGGATGGAAGCCGAGCCAAAACAACTGGAGGCTCTGCTTAGATTCGCCGCGTGCGCCTACCGCCGGCCGCTTAGCAAAGCGGAGCGCGACGATCTGGTGGCGTATTACCACACGCTGAGGACCAAGAACGAACTGCCGCATGAAGAGGCCATCCGCAATTCGATTGCGGGCGTGCTGATGTCGCCGGATTTCCTTTACCGGGCGGACCTGCTGGATAGCAGCATGATTTCCTTGGGGGCAGCGGCGCCACGGGTTCGTGATGCGCATCCGAGCCGCGGCCGCGCGGGAGCGGCTGGACCGGTTATTTCGCAAGTGGCGCTACGAACCGCGGCGCTCCGGAGCCGGTCGTTATCGAACTACGCGTTGGCGAGCCGGCTGAGTTACTTCCTGTGGTCCAGCATGCCGGACCAGGAGTTATTGCGGCACGCGGCGGCGGGCGACCTGCGAAGACCGGACGTTCTGCTGGCGCAGACGCGCCGCATGCTGAAGGACAGCCGCGTGAGCGGACTGGCGACCGAATTCGGAGGCAACTGGCTCGATTTCCGCCACTTCGAAACGAATAATACAGTCGATCGCGAGCGCTTTCCTAACTTCACCAACGATTTACGGGAAGCGATGTTTCAGGAACCAGCCCGGTTTATCGAAGACATGGTCCGCAACGACCGTTCCGTGCTGAACATTATCTATGGCGATTATACGTTTGTGAATCCGGTATTGGCCAGGGACTACGGAATGCCGGCAGTGGAAGGGGACGCGAACACTTGGGTTCGAGTGGACGATGCCGGCCGGTACGGGCGCGGCGGCCTGCTGCCGATGGCTGTGTTTCTGACTGAGAACTCGCCGGGACTGAGAACCAGTCCGGTGAAGCGCGGGCACTGGGTGGTACAACGGGTGCTGGGCGAGATCGTCCCGCCGCCGCCGCCAGTCGTCCCGGAATTGCCCGGAGACGAGTCGAAAACGGATCTGCCGGTGCGGGAGCTGCTTGCCAGACATCGCGCAAACCCGGTCTGCGCAGCATGTCATTCCCACTTCGATTCATTCGGCCTCGCGTTTGAAGGTTATGGACCGGTAGGCGGCGTCCGGACAAAAGACCTCGCCGGGCGTCCGGTGGATACCAAGGTAACTTATCCGGGCGGCGCCGAGGGCGTTGGATGGGAGGGACTGCGGACTTTCATTCGCGGGCACCGCCAGCAGGAGTTCGTGAATAATCTAAACCGCAAATTGCTGGCTTACGCTCTGGACCGGTCGCTTCAGCTCTCCGACGAATCTCTGATTGAACGCATGGAAATCCGGCTCGCCGCGAAGGGATACCGCTTCAGTTCGCTGGTGGAGACGATCGTCACAAGTCCGCAGTTTTTGGACCAACGGATTCCGGATGTTCGCGAAAAGGCTGTGGCGCTGGTTGGCAGGCCGCAGGATGTTTTTGTTCGATCGGCAACCGCTCCCTTACGGTCACGGCTCGGTAAGGTTTCGCAAAACGCGGCGGGTAAGGTTTCGCGAAACGCGGCGGGCAAGGTTTCGCAAAACGCGGCGGGTAAGGTTTCGCGAAACGCGGCGGGCAAGGTTTCGCAAAACGCGGCGGGCAACATTTCGCAAAACGGAGAGCGCGCCGTCAGCGGGGTAGCAAGGAATGGGGGATAAAATGTCCGAATTGAGAGAGAAGTCCGCTGCTGGAATTTCGCGGCGCACCGTTCTGCGCGGTGCAGGCTGCGCGGTGGCGTTGCCGTGGCTGGCGTCGCTGGACGCATTCGCCGATACGCCACCGCCGTCCGCATTCCCGAAACGCTTCGGAGTTGTGTTCCTGGGGAATGGCATCAATGAGGATCATTGGAAGGCCGAAGGCCAGGGCGCCGCGATGACGCTCAGCAAAACGCTGGAGCCGCTGGCGCCGCTGAAACAGAAGATCAATGTGATCGATGGCCTGTACGTTAAGGCGCTCACGAATCAGGGCATACACCCCGGGCAGACGGGCAGTCTGTTGTCGGGCGCGCACATATCGAAGGGGGCCATCATCCACTCGGGAATCAGCGTGGATCAGATGATTGCCGGCCACGTGGGCCAGGACACGCCCCAATCGAGCATCGTTCTGGCGTGCGACCTGCCGATGACGGGTTACCACGAGACGAACTTCTCGATGGCCTACAGCTCGCACATCTCGTGGCAGACTCCGGAATCGCCCGTCCCGGTGGAAGTCTACCCATCGCTCGCGTGGGACAACCTGTTCGACAACCGCGGGAGCATGCTGGATATCAGCATTCTGGATCGCGTAAAAGACCGCGTCCAGGGTCTCAGCCGGCAGGTCAGCTCGAGCGACAAGAGCAAGCTGGACGAATATTTGACGAGCGTGCGCGAGGTGGAAAAACGGGTCGAGGGGATGCGCAAAGACAAGGCGAACGCGGAGGATGCGGCGAAGGCGAAAAACACGATCGCAGCGGCCATGGAGCGGCCGGCCAATGGACTGCCGGAAGACCTGCGCGACCATGCGCGCCTGATGTGCGACATCATTGCGCTCGCATTTCAAACCAACAAGACCAGCGCCGCGTCGCTGATTATCTCGCGCGATCTTTCGGCGATGTATTATCCGTTCCTGGATGTGAAGCAGGGGCATCATGCCGCATCTCACAGCAACAATTCGGACGGGTATGAGCGCATCTCGCGGTTTCACGTCAGCCAGTTTGCGTACCTGGCGTCCAAGCTCGACAGCATGAAAGAAGGCGACGGCACGGTGCTGGACCACACGTGTCTGATGTTTCTTTCCAACATGTGGATAGGCCGGAAGCACGACAACTTCCGTCTGCCGCTGGTGCTGGCCGGCGGACTCGGAGGCACGCTAGAAACCGGACGCACGCTGAATTACCTGAATGCGAGCGAAGACAACCGCAAGATGTGCAGCTTGTACCTGTCGCTTATGGATCGTTTCGGGCTGAAGCTAGAGCAGTTTGGAGATTCCACGGCGCGACTGGAAAAGCTGTAGTAGCCGGGACTGTAGTCCTCCGGCGAAACCCGATTACATTTTGACGTATCAGGCTCGGCTGCCGCGGGTGGGCAAGGCGGACCTGTAAAACCGGGATGCCACAACTCTGCCCGACGGCCCACCGGAGTTCCGGAAGGCCGCCGGGCAAAAGTTATGCCGCTATCCGTTGACGTTGGCTCGCGACCGCAGCCGAACGAAGCCGAGCCCGAGAAGCCCGGCGCCGAGGAGCGCGAAGGTGGAAGGTTCGGGGACGGGTTCGATATCGGACGTGGCGAGGGCGGTGATATTTCCGTTGGAGAAATCGAAACTTTCACCCTGCACCACGGTCGCTCCCGCCGGAAGCGGAAGAAGTTTAGGATCCACGTCGGACTCGAAGGTGCCAGTCAAATGGCCCCCCATGCTTCCAGCGGAATAAGTGTACGTGAGGATGTCGCTGACACCTTGCGCGGGGGGTGTCCCCGCCTCAGCGAACGCTATCACGCCGGTCGCCGGCACCAGCACGCCGGTGATCCAGTCGGCTGAAAAAGTGTGGATGATGGGAGCAGCCGCGGCGCTGCTGGCTTCAGGAACAGTGACCGTTTTCGGGTTGTTCAACCCCATCTGCGCCAGGGCGCCATCAAGGGTAAAACCGCCCTCAAAGTCATTAAGACCGAAGGTGATGTTATCGTTCACCAGCGCATCACCGATGACCACGGCAGCGGCATCCGCAGGCCTGGGGACGATAAGCGCGATTGCGGCAATCGCTAGGCATGACAACACTAGAGATTTCATATGGACTTCCTCCTTTAAGGAATTTTGGTAGGGAATTGGTGCGGGACGGCTCGCCGGTTCATCTCGCTGTCTCGTTAACCTCCTTAGTTATTTCTCCGAGATTTCCAGTTAAGCTATCCGGCATTCGGAATTATACACTGATTGGGTGGTGGGAGCAAGGGAAAATCCTGTAAAACCTGTAGAAGAATTGTGAAACGTTTCGTTTTCCAGGGGGAGGAGCGCGCCGCGCGGCAGTTCTTACGAGATGGACACCACTATGATTCGCGCGGGATGCGCGGGTGCGCTGCACCATGGGAGGCTGCGGCGCCGGGGCAGTGCGGCGGCCGGACCCTTGCCCGGGTGTCTCCCCTTTGGCTTTTCGTGAGTGGCAAGTCTTCGTCGCCATTTGGCGGGCCGGAGGCCCAGGGGCGCGCCCGGACCCGGAGTAGCCGGAACCAAACAGGGGCGCTGAGGAGCC
>JBDTAT010000348.1:0-2518 GCA_039924505.1 Bryobacteraceae bacterium | reverse complement strand
GCGCCGGCACAATTTCATTCTCCAGCCGGTCGGCAAAATCGGTGGTGTAGAACAACGTCATCGTGACCGGCCCGAATGTGTTTCCATTCTTGGCCCGTTGAATGCCCTTCCCGGCCAGCGCGGAGCGCGCCATTCCGGTGTCGAGCACCGCGTGTCCGTTGTCCTCCAGCCACTTCTTCAGCCGGCCGACCTGCGTGGATCGTCCCACCGCGTCCGGTCCTTCGATGACGATCAGCTTCCCGTGCAAATCCCCCGTCTCGACGCCCGGCAGCGGCTCGCTATAAAACTGAAGAGGCTCTCTCGACGGTGTCATATTCTCCTTCCGGACTGCGCAGCACGTCACTGTGCAACACCTCGGAGCGCAAGCTGACGCCCAGCTCCTGCATCACAATCTCACGCATCTTCTGCTGCTGTTCTTCAATGGAGCCGGTGGCGTCGATGACGTGAAATCCCATCTCCGCGGCCATCGCGTCGTACTCCTCGAGAATGCGCCCCTGGAACAGCCGGAAGCTCTCCTCAATGTGGCGGCTCAGCCCCAAGTCCATGCCTGCTTCGTAATATTTGATCGCGTCGCGCCCGCCCAGAATTCGTCCCAGCGCCACGTCCAGGGGCACGCGGAAGTAGAACGCCATGCTCGGCCGTACAGCGAAGCGGTAGAGGTTACGCACCCAGCGGCGGCTGACTCCGCGCACCACGTCGCGGGCGAACGCGGTGTAGGCGTAGCGGTCCGCGCATACCACCGCGCCGGCTTTCAGCAGCGGGACGATATACCCCTCCATGCGATCGGCGAAATCGGTCGCGTGAATCAGGCTGAACGTCAGCGGCGTGAACATGTTCTTTTTCTTGCCGCGCTTGGTGGTCTCGCGCACCAGCGGCGAAGAATTCCATTCGCTGAACACCACCGCAACGCCTTGCGAGCGCAGCCATTGGCTCAGCAAAAGCAATTGCGTGGATTTACCCGATCCGTCAATTCCTTCGACGACTATCAGCTTCCCTTTAAATCGATTGGGCGCAAAAAGAGGCATACATTTCGGTGTGGGGCGCGGCCTGTGGATGCGGCGTGGCGGCTTATCAGCATTATAGCGGACGCGCGCACGCCCCCCGTTACGATCCAGCCGGGCGCGCCCGCTATGATAATGAGTTGGTATGCCGCGCTACGCCGCCGTCGACATTGGAAGCAACTCCGTCCGCCTGCTGGCCGCCGAAGTGTCCGCCGCTTCACGTATCCACACTCTGGCCGCCGAACGGCAAGTCACCCGGTTGGGCGAGAGCGTGTTTCGCGGCGGCGGCATCAGCTCCCAGTCCATCGCCTTCGTCTGCGGCCAATTGTCCCGCATGGCGCAGATCTACCGCCGTCTGGACGTGGTCGGCGTCCGCGCCGTCGCCACCAGCGCGGTTCGCGACGCCGGCAATCAGCACGAATTCATCGCAAAGGCGTCCCAGGCCCTCGGCGCGCCTGTCGAAATCATCTCCGGCCAGGAAGAGGCGCGGCTCATTCACCTGGGCGTCGAGGCCCTCTGGCCGCACCTCAACCAGCGCATCCTGATTGTCGATGTCGGCGGAGGCAGCGCCGAGATCATCTGCGCCGAAAACGGCCGCCTCGCCGAAGCGTTCTCGAAACCGCTTGGCGCGGTGCGGCTCACGGAAGTGTTTCTCAAGCACGATCCCCCGGCGCCCGAGGAGCTGCACCGCATGGATCGGTACATTGAGGAAAAGATCGCCGCGCCGCTCGTCCGCATCGGCGGCCGCAAGTACGACCGCATGATTGCCACCTCGGCCACCGCCGCCGCCATCGTCTCGGCCATCAACCGCGTGCCCCGCGCCCGCCGCGATGAGGCCGACCATCTCCGCGTCTCCACCGCGCAACTCCGCAAACTATATGCCGGGCTGAGCCGCATGAACCTGGCGGCGCGCCGCAAAACGCCCGGCATCGGACCGCGCCGCGCCGAAATTATCACCGCCGGCGCCGCGGTATTCCTCCGTATACTCGAGACCTTCCGCCTTCCCTCTTTCTATTATTCAACCGCCGGCGTGCGCGACGGAATTGTCGCCGATCTCGCCCTCCGCGGCGTCGGCCGCGAGCTCTCGCGTCTCTCAGCCGACCAGCGCAGCGTCGTCGAACAAATGGCCCGCCGTTTCGGCGTCTCGCTCGGACACGCGCGCAAAGTCGCCGCCCTCGCGCATGAGCTGTTCGACGGCCTGCATCGCCTCCACCATCTGCCCCCCTACTTCGGCAAGTTGCTCGAAGCCGCCGCCTATCTTCACGATATCGGCCACTACGTCAGCGACACCGGCCATCACAAGCACTCCTGCTACCTGGTCGAAAACGCCGACATGCCGGGTTTCACCGGCGCCGAACGGCGGCTGATCGGGATGCTCTGCCGCTACCACCGGAAGTCCATGCCGGCCCCGCGCCACATCCCCTTCCAGGCTCTCGACGCCGAAGCGCGGCGCGCGGTCCTCCTGCTGATCCCGTTGTTGCGCCTCGCCGAAGCGTTCTCGAAACCGCTTGGCGCGG
>JBDTAT010000347.1:0-4808 GCA_039924505.1 Bryobacteraceae bacterium | reverse complement strand
CACGGACCCTCAAAACGCGGGGGCGGACCGTCTGCGGTTTATGCGGATGCGCCTCCGTGATTTACGAGGATCGACAAAATTGCGGACCCTCGTCATCACTAGCCCCGTGCCCGGGGACGGCAAGTCGACAATCGCGATGAGCCTTGCGACGGTATTGGCGGACGGGGGAAAGCACGCTGTACTGTTGATCGAGGCCGACCTGCATCATCCAAGTCTTGCAGCCGGTCTGGGTCTTCGATCGCGGCCTGGACTTGCCGAATGCCTTGAGGATAGCTCGGATCCCATGCCGCGGATCCGGAAGATAGAACCCCTTGGATGGTATCTGCTGCAGGCCGGTCAACCGCGAGGCAACCCCGCGGATTTGCTTCAATCCGATGCGCTCCCGGCTGCGATACAAAGAGTCTCATCGTACTTCGATTGGGTTCTGATCGATACGCCACCGGTTCTCCCCCTCACGGATGCTTTGTCGCTGTCCCGGCAAGCCGATGCGACCCTGCTCGTGGCCCGGGCGGGCCGCACCTCCCGTGAGGCTATTGAAGAAGCCGTCGAATTGATCGGCCGGAAGCATGTGCTGGGCATTGTTCTGAACGGCGCCGAAGGTCTCACTCGACTCTATTCGCGGTATTATGGGCATTATAGGAAGAATTGAGTCCCATCACCGGCGCCTTTCTTATCGTCGCGGATTTGTGCCGGAAGATCCGCCGCTTGAATCCGCCTATGCGCCAAGTCCGCCAAACCATTCCGGTGGAAATATTCTCGTCCCAGACGCAGCATTCAGTCCTGGTAAAGGCCGCTCGCGGCCTCTCCTCTGGCAGACGTTTTTTTCGCTTCATGATGTTGGCGCTCTTAGTCTGGGATGCTGAAGCGCAGACGAATTGTTCCACGCGGCACACTGACCAGGGCGTTTTCATCTGCTATCCCGATCCAACCGGCAATATTGAGGATTCGATTGTTCCTCGCGGTTTTCATCTGAGCGCACAGGCAAACGCTCCCAAAGGCCGGGCGATCGCCCACTACGCCGTTCTGATCGACAACCGTGTAGTCTTTGAAAACAGACTTGCGATTCCGGTCCAAAACCTCTCAATCGAAACGAATCTGAGCTCGCCATTCGATTCCGCCTTACACACGTTGAAGTTCGTAGTCGATGGCGCCGGATCGGCGGAAGTGAAAGGCATTCAGTTTTACCCGGAGAAAAATGCGAGCTTTTGCGATCCCTTCAGACGATTTGATAAGCGCGCTTGCAACATCATTTCAAATATCCGAGGTCCGTTACGGTGGCGGTTGGCGGAGTCCAACCCCCCGGCATCGACGCTCGAGCACGCCCCAAAACCGGCTGCCTCTCTTGAAGGCTACCTCGCGTACATGGATCTCTTTGGCCGGAATCTCAAAAGTATCGAGGCCGGCGTCTCAGACGCAATCGCGATCGATGCCCAAGGGAACCTCTATGCCGCATCTCACGTGTTTGCCGATGTGGAAGTGCGGAAGTACGCGCCTGGCGGCAGTATCGTCTATGATTCTCTGATTCGTTCTTGCGGAGATGGCTTTCTGTCCGTGACCGGGCTCGCTCTGGACAATGCGGGGCGCGCATGGATCGCCGGGAACACGACCGCTTGCCTTTCGACGACTCGAAATGCGATTCACGCGCAAGGTAGCGGGCCACGCCGGACGCGGGGATTCGTGATGCTCGTCGATACGGCGAAACCCAATTCGACACCGCCACTCTACGTCACCTACCTCTCTGAGTCGGCGTATCGGATCGCTGCGATCCGCGTTGACATTGAAGGTAACGCCTACGTCGCCGGCACGGCCTCCTCCATGGAATTCCCGCATGAGACATCGTTAAGCGTTGGTGGGAGCTCGGCCCAATTCCGAAGTACAACACTCGGCTTTATTTCCGCACTAAACGCGTCGGGATCAAGCTTGAAATGGTCCACGTTGTTGCAGAACGTAAAGTTGAGCGCGCTTGTGCTCGACCGTGCGGGAAATGTCGATGTCACCGGACGCGTAGCTTCCAGTAAATCCTCTCCTGAATCTTGCGGGCCGGTGACGCCGGCCCGTCCGGCAAAGCAACCCTGCCGGACTCAGCGCAAACCGGTGATCGGACGCGATGATGTTCTCGTTGCCAGACTCTTGGATCATGGTCGAAGATTATCCTACGTTTCGACGTTCGGCGGATCGGGAGACGAGGAAGGCCGCGCCATCTCAACAAATGCGCAGGGCACATGGATTTTCGTGGAGGGCGCGACAAACTCACCGGATTTTCCGGCATCATTGGCGGCGAACGCGTCCCGGCGCGAGGGGACGCAGGCGTTTGCGATAGCGTTGCAGCCTTGCAGGACTGGTATCCAGTACTCGCGTCTCATCCCGGAGGTTGATAGTGGCCGCACGCCGGGAATAGCGCTATCACCGGCGTTGGATGCCTTTACAAGCGCCCTTTCAGGCGCAATAGCCGTTCTCGAGCCCGGCTCCGCTGGACAGAAGCCGTTCGCGTCCGTGCAGATTGCACCCGCTTGTCCTGCCGGGACGCGATGACCCTGAGTCACTCCTCATGCTACGATGCAAAAAGTGGCGAACGTTGGTCAATTCCGGGGTTAGAGGGAACGTTACTAATTGGCATCGTCACGAAGGCACTTCCTCGCTTCGTTGGGAAGCATTGGAACAGCGGCGCTGTTTCAGGTGCAACCTTCAGCTGGACAATCGGATGAAGCAATACAGAACGTGCTCATCGGGGTGCGGCTCGAACCCTTCGTGGACCCGCTTTTAATTCCTCCTGTTGTTCGGCCCAGGACCTCGAATTCCGGCTCGCAGAATTACAGCATTACCATGTCGGAATTCCGGCAGAAGCTTCACCGTGATCTTCCCCCTTCTATAGTGTGGGGATTTGAAGGATGCACACCGGGCCCCACCCTTGCGGCCCGGCGCGGCAGCACCGTAACAATCGACTGGTTGAACCGGTTGCCGGCGCGTCATCGCCTTCTGGTGGACCACACTCTGGAAGGCGCCGGCATAGGCATTCCCGAGGTGCGGACGGCGATCCATCTGCATGGAGGACACGTGTCGGCCAGCAATGACGGCTATCCGGAGAACTGGATCACGGCGGGCCAGGTCCAGCGGACAGTCTACCCCAACCAGCAGCCTGGCGCGACGCTCTGGTACCACGACCATGCGATGGGCATTACGAGACTGAACGCCATGATGGGATTAGCCGGTCTCTATTTACTTAGCGACCCCGCCGAAGACCGCCTTGGGCTTCCCTCCGGCCGTTACGACATTCCGCTGGTGTTGCAGGATCGCATTCTCGACCCCCGCGGGCAAATCGCGTATCCTGTCGCGGATACCGCCGAAGCTCCTTCGATACCTGAGTTTTTTGGAACGCACATCCTGGTGAATGGCCGGGTGTCGCCCTATCTCGAAGTTGAACCTCGGCGTTATCGCTTTCGCCTTCTAAACGCGTCGAATGCGCGCGTGTACCAGCTCTCGCTCGAGCCGGAACAGCAGTTCATCCAAATTGGAAGCGACGGCGGCCTTCTGCCGGAACCGGTTGTCCTCAGTGAAGTCTTGATTGCTCCAGGTGAGCGTATTGATTTCGCCGTCGATTTTCGGGGCCGCGAGAGCCGCCGGATCAACCTCGTAAACACGGCGCCCGCACCCTATCCTTCGGGGGGAGGGCCGGTTCCCGGGTTGGTTATGCAATTTCGCGTCCGCCGGCCCCTGCGCAAAGATGCCGATAGCAGCAGAATTCCCGAGACCCTGGCAGCCGTGCCGCGATTACGAGAAACGGAGGCGGTGAGAACACGCCGTCTAAGGTTGCTCGAAGTAATGCCCGGCAACGGGCAACCTCACCGGCTATTGCTGGATGGCCGCCGCTTCATGGATCCGGTCACTGAAGATCCGGTGAATGGCAGTATCGAAATCTGGGAATTCGTGAATACGACGATCGACGCCCATCCGATTCATCTGCATGCGGTACATTTTCAACTGCTTGATCGTCGTGCGTTCGACGTTCGCCGATACAAGCGGACGTCCGAGGTGAGTTGGACCGGCAAACGGATCGAAGCAGCGCCGGAGGAGCGCGGGTGGAAGGATACGATTCTCTGCCCGCCAAGCCAGGCAACTCGTATTATCACGCCCTTTGTCGGAGAGCCCGGGCGCTTCGTTTGGCATTGCCATATGCTGGAGCATGAGGATAATGAAATGATGCGGCCCTATTTGTTACGCGCATGAGCGGCGCAGAACTATACCTCCTGAGGAGCGCACAGGACTTCGGCAGCGTCTTCCCTGGGGACCCGAAACACGCTGCCGCCGCGTTCCGTTGAGCGTGAGTTTCAGAGGATACGATGCCGCGACCGTTCACTTTGCCGCAGTCCGGCCGGACACCGGGAATTTATCCGTGGACAGGCTCTCGCCTGCATCACAAGCGGTGAGATGATGATTCGCCAGACTGCTCAAAGAACCAGTTTGCCTGCGTCCGGAAGTTGGTGGTCGGAATCCGGCCCGCCAGCCGCACAGCACCGCCTGTTTCTGTGCATCTGTGCAATCTCGCTCGTGCTGTTTCGTGCCCCACTCGGCGCGCTGGCGCGCCTCGCTTTTCACGACGGCCGCTATACATACGTAGCTGCGATTCCGTTTATCAGTCTTGGCCTCATATGGCTTAACAGAAGGAGCATCTTCGTCATTGCGCGATATCATACCGGCGCGGGGTTGGCGTTCGTTATAGGTGGGCTAACCCTATTCGCGGTTACTATAATGACGCCGCATCTCACCCCGGAGAATAATCTCCCCATCGGGATATTGGCGGTGATCGTCGT
>JBDTAT010000346.1:0-4890 GCA_039924505.1 Bryobacteraceae bacterium | reverse complement strand
AGCTCGACGCGGAAGAGACGGCGCTGGCGGGATTGCGCGACCAGATGAGCCAGCTCCAGAAGCAGAAATCCGCGCTAGAATCGGAACTCGACGCTCAGATTGAAAAGATGGACTTTTGAGCGCATGGGCCCGGCCCGCGCGGCTCAGTAACATCAACGCATTGCCGGGCCGCGACGGTAGCGGGGGAAATCCATGAAACTCATCACCTTCGATTATGCCGGCGGGCGCCACGCCGGAGTCCTGACTGCGCGCGGAGTCGCGGCCGTTCCGGAGATCAACGCGAAGCTCGGAACCCGCGTTCCCGACGATCTGCTGGCGATCATCCAGACGGAAACGGCCGGCCAACTGCAGGGCGCCGAATCCGCGGCCGCCATTCCGTTGACCGAAGTTGCCGCGCAACTTCCCTACGGCGTGCCGCCGAAGATCTGGTGCATCGGCCTCAACTACCGCTCCCATGCGGAAGACATTCAGGCCGTTCAACCGGAGGAGCCGGGCAGCTTCATGAAACCCGCCTCCTGCATGTTCCGGCCGGGCGGCGAAATTGTGCTGCCGCCGCCGCACGTTTCAAACGACGTGGATGCGGAGGGGGAACTTGGGGTCATCATCGGGAAGAAGTGCCGGTTCGTGCCGGCGGAAAACGTGAGGGAGGTCATTTTCGGGTACACGACCACGCTCGATCTTACCGCGCTCGACGTGCTGCGCAAGAATACCCGCTACTTGACGCGCGCCAAGAGCATCGACACATTTTTCAGTTTCGGACCGGTGGTGGTGACCGCGGATGAGATTGAGGACGTGAGCAAGCTGGAGGTGGTCACGGAATTGAACGATGGCGTTTGCTCACGCGATTACGTCCGCAACATGCGCCACTTGCCGGACGAGCTGGTGCGGTTCCATAGCGACTTCATGACGCTCTACCCCGGCGATCTGATCTCCACCGGGTGTCCGAAGGGTGCGCGAATCAAAGCCGGCGACACGGTTCGCAGCCGCATTGACGGCGTCGGCCTGCTAAGCGCCTCGGTGCGCTGAAAATTGGCGTGCCGGCAGCGACTTCCAAAGCTGGGGGAAGGTTCTGTACGTACTAGAACTTTAAACATTTGAAAAACCGGGCTCCTCCTGTTATCCTATGGATGGGTGTTCCAGCTATTTTTCGGCAACGCCAGTAAGTAGATCGGCCAAAGAGCCGGTAACGGAGGTATTCGACTATGAAGCTATCTTTGACGTTGATGGCCGCGGTGTTGGTCGCATCGTACGCAAACGCGGCCGTGCAGTATAACTTTGGTGCGGGAGCTGGTATGACTGCGGGTGGCGGATCGGTCAACGCGCTGACTGACTTCAGCCCATCGTCGAACCAGACCACGCTTAACATCACCAATAAGTTGGTCGACCAGTCCCAGCTTCTGAGCGGCACCACCGGAACCCAACAGACTGCGACCCAGAGCCAGCAAGTCAACCTGCAAAGTCTCGGAAATGGACAATCTCAGGATTTTCTCGCCGGGGTTCCTAATTCGATCGCCAACATTTTCAACGCCATCGGCGGCAACGGCACGCAGAACCTATCTCTTGGCAACCCGGTGGTCAACCTGACGAATTCGGGTATACAAACCAACACGCCGGTCTCGAACGTGGTGTTTAACTTCGGCACCACGGGTGCCACGTCTGGCATGATAAGATCGTTCGCCTTCCTTGAGGCACCGGAGCCGGCGACTGCCGGGCTGATGGGCGGTTCACTACTCCTGCTTGGCCTGCTCCGCCGCAAGAAACGTTCCGGTTTGTAGGCGCGGCGGCTCGAGAGGGTGAGCTACTTCCCGGTCAGCAACTGCGTAAGCCACGGCAGCGGCACTGCCCCTGCCCGCAGCGCCGCTTCGTGAAAAGCCGCCAGGTTAGGCGCGCCACCCTTGGATCTCTCGTATTGATCGCGCATGCGAAGCCAGCCGCGCCAGCCCACAAAATAGGTAGGCAACTGGCAGGAGCCGAATTCGGCGCGCTGCAGCTTCTCGGTCGCCTCTTCCTTTTCCTGGTAAGTCTGCTTCACCATCAGGTCCATTGCCTCCTGCTCCGTCATCCCGAGGGTATGAAACCGGATGTCGATGATGGCGTTTGCCACCACGCGCAACATCTGTTTCAGGAACGTCAGGCGCATAGCGGGATCGCCGTTCAAATAGCCCTGGTCCAGCATAAGCTGCGTGGCGTAAACGGCCCATCCTTCCACATACGGCGTATTCGAGAACACCGCCCGGAGCATCTTGCGCGGCGGCGGCTCCACGCGATTGGCATACTCCATTTGCACGTAGTGCCCGGGCATGGCTTCGTGAATAGTTAGAATTTGCAAGCCGTAGAAATTGTACTCGCGCAGCTTCGACTCGATACGGTCCTTGGGCCAAGTGGCGGGAATCGGAGTAATCCAGAAGAACGCGCCAAGTTGCGGCTCGAGCGGTGGCGCGCCGTTGAAACCGCCGACAGAATATATCCCGCGCATGAACTCCGGGGTTGGAATCACCTGCAAATTATCGTGGGCCGGCAGCGTCAGCAGCTTCTTACTCTCGACGAATGCGGTAGTCCCGGCCAGATCGCGCTTGGCATTCGCCATGTAGGTTGCCGGAGTCGCGTGCTTCCGAGCGATTTTATTCAGCGCCGCCTCCACTGTCAGCGGTTTCGCCAGCTCCGCCATTTCGCCGCGGATTTTTTGCAGCGCCGCTTCGGCATCCTTCAACACCCGGTCCGGCGTGTCTCCGCTCTCCAGTGTGTAGCGGAATTTCTCGTCGTACACCTCCTTGCCCAGCCGCCACTCGTAAGTGCGCTTCACCAGATCCGATTTCAGGTACTCGTTGAAATCGCGCAGCGCCTTCAGCGCGGTTGCGGCGGCCGTGTTGTAATCCGCCTTCACTTCCTCGGGCGCCGCGGCGCGCAGTGTCCGATCGATCAACGCGATATTGCCATCGTTTTCTTCGGCGGCGACGCGCGTCCATAGCGGCGGAGCGTCGATCAGATTGTGTTTGGCCTGCGCGAGAAGCAGCGGAATTTTATTCAGCCGCGCGATAATCTGCCGGAAGCGGCGCTCCCGAGGCGCATAGTTCAGCACGTAGGGAGCGTATAATGCGTTGCCGATCAACTCCACGTACGACGCAGGGTTGTGGCGATAGCTCTGAATCGTGTCCAGATCCAGGAGCGCGGCTCCAATCTGATCTTCCATGATGTCGTAATCGGCGCGCGCCTCCAGCCCCAATCGGTCGCGCTGGAACGACTTTTCGAGCCGCTTCCGGAAGTCCGTGTAGAACTTTCGTTCGGCTTCGATCCCGGACGGACTGTAGTCGTCCAGCAGTTCGTCGAGGGGCACTCCATTGTGCGTGTGATAGCCGACGCCGGTGGCCGACGCGGGGGAAAGCGCCAGGCTGTTGTAGACGAACTCCTGCTCCACTGGACCGATGTCCTGAAATCGGGCGTCTTTTCGCGCGCAACCAACTAGCGCCACGACACAGGCGCACACGCCGCATCCCCGCACAAATCCGTTGCTCATACCAGATCGATGGCTCATAATTCTCCCCGCAGTAGGACTTTCAAGACACCGTTCCGCGCCGCGAGGGCAAACGCGGCGGGCGCTTCGGAGAGCGGCCGCCGCTCCGAAATCATTTCGCCGACGCGAATTGCGCCTGCCGCCAGCAGTGTCAATGCCGGCTCGAAGCGTCCGCAGCGGCTGCCCATCAGCGTAATTTCGTTGACGATGACCGGTGCGGTGTCCAGTTTCACGGCGCCATGCACGGTGGATTTCATTACCACGACTCCGCGCGGGACCGTCATTTCCACCGCCTGCCGGAGTCCTTCGGCCGATCCGGTGGCCTCAATGACGAGCGCGTATCGCGCCTTCGGCCAGCGCTTGCCGGCCAATTCCGTTTCGATGCCCGCAGCCTGCGCAATGCGCAATTTCTCGCGATGGCGGCCGTATTGATGCACCGAGGCCCCGTGCGCGGCCAACACTTGCGCGATCAGTAATCCGAGTTTCCCGTCACCGAGCACCGCAACCGCATCCCCGCGCGCGACGGCGGTCTGATCCAGAATTTCACACGCGGCCGCGAGCGGTTCGACAAAAACGGCGTGCTCAGTTGGAATCGCATCCGGAACGTGATGGAGATTGCTTTCCGGCAGCGTGAAGAACTCCGCGAAGGCGCCGGGATGTTTTACAATCCCGAGCACGGTGCGGCGCGGGCAATGCCGGCCCAAACCCCGCATGCACCATTCGCACCGGCCGCAGTTCAGGTTAATTTCGCCAACCACGCGGCGGCCAATCCAGGCGCGCGTATCGGCCTCGACGACAACGCCCGCGAATTCGTGGCCCGGGGTTCCGCGGAATCCATAATAGCCGCGTTGCAATTCCAGATCGGTGTTGCAGATGCCACCGGCGAGCAAACGAATCAGCGCGAAACCTTCCGGACGCCGTGGTTTCGGACGCTTCCGGATCTGCACGCGGCCGTTCTCCAGATGGACCGAGATCATATCCGAGTTTCAAG
Organism: Bryobacteraceae bacterium; assembly: GCA_039924505.1. GTDB lineage: Bacteria > Acidobacteriota > Terriglobia > Bryobacterales > Bryobacteraceae > JBDTAT01. Next base: position 388 of record JBDTAT010000346.1, on the reverse strand, counting down.
TATAGCTCCGGCGCCGCGAGACACTTTTGGCCGAGGGGCGGGGCGCCTAAGCTCCGCGCGGAACGGACGGCACGGAGTTTGGGGCGCTTGAGGCGGTTAGCGAAACGAAGCCAGTTGGACGTCCGGCTGTGGGAGCGGGCGCCGGGTGGGCCGCAGCGTTTTGCGAAACGGACCCAATTCCGGTGGGAGCGGAAGTTGCTTTCCGACGGCGGGCTTGCGCCTGTTGGAGATCCTTGCAGAAACGGATGGCGGCGTCTCCGATGCGCGTCCTTAAGACGGACGGCGCAGAGTTGGGGGCGCTTGAAGCGCTTTGCGAAACGAAGCCAGTTGGACGTCTGGCTGTGGGAGCGGGCACCGGGTGCGCTGTAGCGCTTTGCGAAACGGACCC
>JBDTAT010000345.1:0-3411 GCA_039924505.1 Bryobacteraceae bacterium | reverse complement strand
CTCTCCATGACCAAGCGCGGCTGCCATCTTCCGGAGTTCGTACACAATCCCGACGAACGCGAGTGGCGGCAGATTCTGGATCGCGGCCCTATTGCCGGCATGACGCTGGCGCCCGAGTTGCCCGGCGCGCGTCCGCTCATTGAGGAGTTGCACCGCCGTGGAGCCAACGCCAACGCCGGCCACAGCGAGGCGCTCTATCGCGAAATCGAGGAGGCCGCCGATTGGGGCGTCACGCACGTCACCCATCTCTACTGCGCCATGACGGACGCAATGAACAATCGTTGGCGCGGCACATCCAATCCGCGTAGCGGCGGAATCCTGGAGGCGGTCTACTTGGACGATCGTCTTACAAGCGAGCTGATCGCCGATGGAATACATCTTTCGCGCGAACTGCTGCGTCTGGCCTTTCGCAACAAAGGTTACGAAAAGCTCGCCATCGTCACCGATGCCATGCGCGGAGCCGGCATGCCGGATGGCGAATATGCATTCGGTCCGCGCCATGGAATGAAAGCGATCGTGCGCGGCGGCGAAGCGCGCATTCCCGACGGAACGGCGCTGGCGTCATCGGTGTGCCCGATGAATCGGATGGTGCGCGTCTTTCGCGATCTCGCCGGCTGCCCGCTGTGGCAGGCCGTGCGCATGGCTTCGCTTACCCCCGCCGAAATCGTGGGAGCGGCCGGCAACATCGGCAGCCTGGCGCCCGGAAAATTCGCCGACATCGTTTTTCTCGATGACGACGTGAATGTCCACGCAACGTTTATTGGCGGCCGGCCGCTCGCGCCGCCGGCTTGAATAGCGCGCTCACCAACGTCCCAAGCGTTTCGGCCAGCCGGTCGGTCGTCACACCCTCAGGCAGCGGAATGCGCAATTCCGGCCGCTTGGTTTCCAGGTTCGTTTGCACAATGCGCGATAGCGCTTCGGTCGCCGCCTCCGGCTTCGCCATCGCCTCCAGCCATCGCAGGCCGGCCTGGAAGAAGTCGGCCGCCGCGCTCTGCGGCTCGTCCGGCGCCGCTGCCGGCTGAATCGCCGCCGGCTGCGGGGCTTCGCGCGGCGCCGTCTCGACAAATATTTCCTTCACCGACTCCAGCACGCTCTTGCGCCCCATCTTCTCGAAATTGATATCGTCCGCCGTTCCGTCGAACAACCCTGCGAACACCGCTTTTTTCTGGCGCAGAATCTCCCACACCCGTTCCTCAATGCTGTTTTCGGTCAGTAGATGGATCACTTGCACCGGCTGCGTTTGACCAAGCCGGTGTACGCGCGCGATTCTCTGCTCCAACCGCGCCGGATTCCACGGCGGCTCAAAATTAATCACCGCCGACGCGGTTTGCAGATTCAACCCCACGCCGCCCGCATCCGTCGAGAAAAATACGCGGCACGCCGGATCCTCGCGAAACTTCTCCATCAGGGCACCGCGCTTCTGCGCCGGCACGCCGCCATGCAGCGAGACAAATTCAATCCTCAGTTTCTTCAATTCCTCGCCCGCCAGCCGCGTCATGCGTTCATACTCGCTGAAGACGACGACCTTACGGTTTTCCTCCAGCGCCAGCTCGCGGATAATCTCGCGGAACTCCTTCAGCTTCGGCGAAAAATTCGTCTCCTTGTCGAACAGAAACGTCGAATCGCAGAGCATCCGCATGTTCTGGAGCGCGCACGTCAGCCGGCGCATATCCATCTCGCTGATCCATTTCTGCCGCTGCCACTTCGCCACCAATTGCGCGACGATATGCTGCTGCTCCATGTAGGGCGCGGCCTGTTCGTCGGTCATCGGCACGTGAAAAATCTGATCCGTGCGCGGCGGCAAATCCGTCAGCACCTCGGCGCGGGTCCTCCGCAACAAAATCGGCTCCAATTGTTTGCGGATGCGGTCCAGTCCGCGGTATCCGGTCACTTTGCCGGATGCGGTCCGCTCCACGTGCTCGGCGACAAAACGGAACGCCGGGCCGAGGCGCCGGCCGTCGACGAACTCGACGACCGAGTACAACTCCTCCAGCTTGTTTTCCAGCGGAGTGCCCGTCAACACGAACGCATAGCGGCTCTTCAGTTGCTTCACCGCGCGCGCCGTGGACGTGCTCCAATTCCGGATGCGCTGCGCTTCGTCCAGAATGATGAGATCCGGACGCAGCGCGCGCATCTGATCCAGGTCCCGGATCGCCAGTTCGTAGCTGGCGAGCGTGAAAAACGCTGGCGCTTCGTATAACTTGTTCCGCTGCGGAAGCGGGCCGTCGATCACCTGCGCCGGCAGACCGCAGAATTTCTGAATCTCCGTCTGCCACTGGTATTTCACCGACGCGGGCGCGATCACCAGCACGCGCTCGATGCCGCGGCGCTCGCGCAGCCACGCCGCCGCCGCAATCGCCTCGATCGTCTTGCCCAGCCCCATGTCGTCGGCGATCACCACGCGGCCGCGGCAGCCGGCGAATAGCGCGCCGCGCAACTGGTAGGGAAACAGCGTCACCTTCAGGTTGCCTTCAATCGCCGCCTTCGCTTTCTTCATGTCGCCCAGCAGCGCTCGCTCAAGCGCCATCCCGTCGCGAATCTCATTTTCCCGGTCGATGAATTCCAGAACGTCGCTGTACACAACAATTGCGTCGTCCAATTCGCGCAGCCGCTCCAGCACCTGTGCGAATCGCGGGTAATGCTCGCGGCGCAAAATGCCGGAAACGTCGCAGTATTCGCCAATCGCTTCCCGCAGTTCGTTCGAGGCTCGCGCCGGCAGATGGACGTGTACTTCCAGCGTCTCGCCGTAGCGCAGCGAGACGGACGCCCGCAATCGCCGGAACTGCATCGACTGAAATTTGCGCCCGGCGCGCGTGCGGATCGTTTCGAGCAGGCTCTCAATATGTTTACAGGTGCCCAGCGTGTTGACGGCGAAATCCGGGCACGAACAATAGTTATCGAATACCCCCGGTCCGCGCATGGCCACGCGGTACGGCTTGCCGCTGGCCGACACGACGCCGTAATCCCCGTACAAGCCATCCTGCGGTCTCTGCACAATTTTGCGGATCGCCGTGCCCGCCCGTTGTTGCCGGGCGGCGATCTGTTCTTCCACCAGCATGTCGCGTCGCCGTTCCTTTCGATGCGCAGTGTAGCACGTCCGCCGCCGTCGGCATCAAATCGTGCATCTGGTCCTCAATTTAGACTGTCCCATATATACGCTAACCTATGAAGACCACCACGCCGCTATGAAAATCACCCGTGTAGACGCCATCTACCTTCGCCAGCCCGAAGTAAAATTTCAATGCGATAGCGGCCAGGACGCGCTGATCGTGAAAGTTGAAACCGACGCCGGTATTACCGGCATCGGCGAAGTCGATTCGAACCCGTGGGCCGCCAAAGGCGCCATCGAAGGACCGTTTTCACACACCACCGCCGCCGGTCTGGCGCAGCTCGTCATTGGCGAAGATCCGT
>JBDTAT010000344.1:0-3128 GCA_039924505.1 Bryobacteraceae bacterium | reverse complement strand
GGCGCCGAGTCCCATGGCATAGATAGTCAACGTGTCGCCCGCTTTTGCGGGATGCCCGTGCATAGTTGCTGGAAGCTTATTCTCGAGCGACGTGGGGATCGGATAGCTGCCGTCGTGATTGACGATCTTCCCGTACTGGCCGATGCCGAGAAGCAAGATGCGCCGGGAGACGGCCGCGACCTGCGCCGTGACGGCGTTGCTGAGTTGGCCATCGCGCTCCACACGAATCAGCGCTTCGCCCGCCGCAGTGTCGAAGGGAACTTGAAAATCGGCTTCGCCGTAGGCGCGGGAAAATACCGGCGCGGGCTTGCCGTTCACCAATACGCGAAATCCGCCGAGCGTGGTGGCTACCGGTATGGCACTCGATGCGAGCGGCGGTCCGAAGATGAATTGCTCGCCGGTGACGCGCGCGGTCCCACCTTGCGCCAAGGCGGCTTCAGTGTCGAAGGTAATGTTTTCGGCGACTCCTTGGAAATCGACCACGGGCGGACCTTTCGGCAGAATTTCGTAAGTGAACGGGATCGTGAGCCGATTGGCGGCGTTTGTGGCAACCAGGATGGATCCCTGGCAGAAGGCAGGTTTTGCGTGAGCGGGGTCGACAGTGACTGAAACATCTCCGCCTTCTATTGTTTCGACCATTACTTCCGCACTTGCGGGCGCGGGAGTACAGGTGACGCCGCTGGTGGCTTGTTTCACCGCGAGTGAACCCAGGCCGCGATTGAGCACGTGAATCGTCCGCGCTTGCTTGGGGCTTCCGGCGGCGAGGCGCATCCCGATTGCGCTGGGATCGCTGTCGGCAATGGGCGCGCCGGTTACGTGCAGGGTAACAGGGATGGTCTTGTTATCGTCGGCAAGACTGGAATTCGCCGTGACGGCGGCGCCGTGATAATCCTGCTCAGCCATGCCGTCCTGATATGTGGCAGTGATGCGCCAGGGGTAGGGAAACCGGTAACTGCCGGCGCCATCGAGGGAGATCTGCAACCATGGCCCGCCGGTTTCGGAAGCGGCTTTTATGGAAAGCGGCCCGTTGGTGGTGAAAGTCTGGATGTCCTTTGCGCCGTTGGCCGTTAGCGTGAAGCCACGCGTTTTTCGGGGTGCGACGAACAGATCCACCTTGGCGGGCACATCGCCGCCCACGTTGACGGTGACGGTAATGGTTTGCGGCGCGTCGGCCGCTTTCGGATCGCTCACGGTTACGATTCCCGTATAGGTTCCGCGCGCCAGCTTCGCGGTTTCAAACGCAAACTGGAGCGGCCAACACTGTCCAATACGCGTGGCGCAATGCCGCGGAGGGCCGAGGGTTGCCCGCAGCCATGATACGGCTGGCGCGGAAACCGAGAGAGTAGGATTCAGTTCGCCGTCCTCGCCGGCATTGTAAGCTTCAACGGTTTGCGTAGGGGCGTTACCACCCACCGCGGACGACACCGGCCCGACGGTTGCGCTCACCAGCCGCAGCTCGGGAACCGCGTAGAGTCCGCGGGCTGCGATAGCGGCGAGGGCAGTCAGAAGTAGAGTTCGCACAGCCAGGTTGTTAATACCAGTATGCCGGGTTCCTCAGAATATATATTTTATAGCGAATTGGAGTTGGCGCATGGCGCGCGCCGATGTTACTACGCCGAACGTCGCCGGGTTGCGGGCGTCGGCGCTGGGCGTGACCCAGTTTGGGTGATTAAAAGCGTTGAATGCTTCGAAGCGAACATTCAGCGAGTGGCTCTCGTGAATTTTGATCGTCCGGGCCAGGGACATGTCGCCTGACGCGGTGCCGGGCGAAAGCAGCGTATTCCGGCCCATATTGCCAGGCTGGTAGCTGAGATTCGGATTCGTGACATCAATCGCCGCGATGTTCCAGAACTTTTGCGCGGTCCGGTTCGCGGGAACGGGGCTGATGCCGGTGGCGTCCGGTTGGTTGCCGAGCGTGTTGAGGCCGGCGGTGTCGCCCAATTGCGTGACGTTGACCGGCGTGCCGTCGGCGAAGGTCACAATTCCGCCCAACTGCCATCCCCCAACCAGCTTGCTGCCGATTCCTTGATTGACCCACGGTTTGCCCGCGCCAAACGGAAGCTCATATACATAGGAGGCCACGAAGCGGCGGCCGAGATCGAATTGCGACAAGCCACGCTCGGCCGGAAGATTGTAGCTGTTCACCGGCCAGAGCGTGTCGCCCGAGTTTGTGCGAAGGGCGCTGCCGTCGTCAATGGCCTTCGACCAAGTGAAGGCGATCAGATACGTGAGACCGTTGCTGAAGCGCTGCGTCAGCTTTTCGCTGAGCGCATGGTAGTTGGAATTATCGCCGCCGTCCACTTCCTGAATGCGGCCGTACTGTGGCCACGGGGTGCGCTGGGTGACGCTGCGGGTGTCGGTGGGACCGCTCTTGACGACCGGTTGATTGTAGAGACGGAACCGCTCCAGCTTGTGGCCTTCATTACCCTGATAGCCGACTTCGAGAACGATGTTTTCAGAAAGCTGGCGCTGAATGTTGAACAACCATTGGTCCACGTATGGCGTGCGCATTCCCTGAATGTTCGCGAGAACCTGGGGTTTCGAAAGACACGGTCCGGACCAACCGGTACACGAAGCGCTGGCCTGCTCCAACGCCCACGGAGCGGTCAGCGATCCGCTGCGATTTTCAATGCTGGCGATATACAAGTCGCGGCCGGCTAGATTGCGGGCCATGTCGAAAACCGCGTTGCCCTCGTCCTGCACGTAAAACATGCCGAAACCGGCGCGGAAGGTCCAACGGTCGGGTGGACTGTAGGCCAATCCGATACGCGGCGCGAAATTGTTGTTGTCCGCGTTCACCAGGCTACGACCCATATATTGATCGCCAGCTTGCGTGAGTTGGCCGTCGGCGAAGTGGAAATTCAAGCCTTGGTAAAAATCGCCGCTGCCGGGGCGTGTGAGAATCGGCGGCGGCGCGTTGGGCAGGATGCCGTTGGGGCCTACGCCAGGATTGGTCAACTGCACGTTCATAATGCCGCGATACTTATCGTGCCAGGGGCGCGGGTTTTCGTAACGCACACCAATGTTCAGAGTAAGCTTCGTTGTGATTTTCCAATCGTCCTGGATGAAGGCGGCGTAGGAAGTGCGGCGCAGCAACGCGTCGGCCATGGCGGTGACGCGCGCGGATT
>JBDTAT010000343.1:0-2535 GCA_039924505.1 Bryobacteraceae bacterium | reverse complement strand
ACAGGATACGGCGGGGCAATTGCAGATAACGGATGTCTTCGCATCGAAGACTTTCGGTAACACTCAGTTAGTCGTCTTGGACGTGCCCAACGATGGACCATCGCTGTTCTTGAATTTCGATCCCACCAAACTCGTCTTGAACTTTCCGCAAATAAACGATAAAGCGAACAGTGTGATTGCGGCAGGAACGCCTTCCGCCGCTGAAATTAATTTTCTGCACTCCGACCCGCAATCGTTTGTGTTCACGGTGACCAGCGTTCAACCGGTTCCTAACACCACCTCCGAATTCGCGCTCGGTCTAACCACGACGGTGACTCCGGAGCCAGCGGCCGCTTGGTTAGTCGGTCTGGGATTGTTCGCCATTTTTATCTCGCGGATTGGCTCCCGCCGGTTTGCTCGCTGATCCAACCCGATTCCGCCGTCGTAGGCCAGAGCATTGATATCCGCGGGGGCGGCGCTGCTGGCGTGTGTCCCACGCATATCCACGGTGTATCTGTGCGAAACTGTGACGACGACATGCGAATGCGAGATCCGGGAATTCTCCGCCGGAAGCGCGGCAAGAAGGAAAATGGCTAAGACCGCGTTGATCACTGGCATCACCGGCCAGGATGGCAGCTACCTCGCCGAATATCTGCTAGGTCTCGGCTACGAGTTGCACGGCATAATTCGCCGGGTGGCTCTCGAAGAGCCGGAACGCCGGTTGGGCCGCATTGCCCATTTGGTGGATCGATTAGTTCTGCATCAGGCCAGCCTCGAAAGCTATCCGAGTTTGTTTCACATTGTCAGCAATCACAAGTTTGACGAGTGTTACCACCTGGGAGCGCAGAGTTTCGTGGCGGAGAGTTTTGCCGACGGATTCTCCACGATGAACACCAACGTCAATGGGACGCATTACATCCTAAGCGCCCTGCGCGAGTTGCAACCGAAGTGCAAATTTTACTTTGCGGGCTCGAGCGAGATGTTTGGCAAGGTGTCTGAAACTCCGCAGAACGAGACCACGCGCTTCCATCCGCGCAGTCCTTACGGCATCAGCAAGGTCGCTGGATTCCATTTGACCATGAACTATCGCGAGGCCTACGGGATGTTCTGTTGCGGTGGAATCTTATTTAACCACGAAGGTCCGCGGCGGGGTTTTGAATTTGTCACCCGCAAGATCAGCAGCTCCGTGGCGCGGATCAAACTCGGGCGCGCATCGCGAGTCCAGCTTGGCGACCTCAACGCCAAGCGGGATTGGGGCCATGCCGCCGACTATGTGCGCGCGATGCATCTGATGCTGCAGCAGCCAGAGCCGGATGATTATGTCGTCGCCACGGGCGAGGTGCATTCTGTCCGCGAATTCTGCGAGCTTGCATTCGCGGAAGCCGGATTGGACTACCGGGATCATGTCGAGATCGATCCGCGGCTCCTGCGGCCAAGTGAAGTCGACCTGCTGATGGGCGACGCGAGCAAGAGCAGGCGCGTTCTGGGCTGGGAACCTACCTATACATTCCGTCAACTGGTGAGCGGAATGGTCCACACCGATATTCAGCTTCTCGAGAGGCAAATGGAGGAGCGGTCGCCCGCATTTCCGTTGCCCGTTAGCGGCCCGCGGAAGTAGTATCCGGTTCAACGGACATTGCTTGCCTAAGCCTGACTTATGCCGGCGGTCTGGATCGGGAAGCGCAGGTTCTACAAACCCGTGCTCGCGGCGCCCAGGATGCGGCGGTTGCGGCGCTCTTGCACCAGCAAAACCGCGCGCAGATTTTCGCGCCTCCACTCTTTGGCAAGGCTCAACTTCACGTCCATTGAGAACCCACCAGCCCGGCGCGGGTCGATTGTGCCGACCTTCGTAAGGCTGCGGACCACTGCGGCGTGCCCCAGCCGATGCCCGGCGTTCTCGCCACGTTTCACGTCGTCGGAGAGATGAGTCTCGGTCACCGCCAGCAGCACATCCACCTTATCCGTCAGGTGCAACGGCGGAAGTTGGTCCACGCGCAGCCGGAGCACGTTTCCCGATCCGGCCGAGACGGCGACGTTCGCGTGCGGCGACCGCGATGCGCGCTCGATCTCCTGGCTCGCGCGGCCCGCATCGCTGCCAATGAACTCCGCCCGTCCATTGACCACCATTTGGGGCGTATAGATATTGTCGCTGTGGAGCGCAGTTGCGTACGCTTGCTGGCGAAGAGTCAGCGCCGGCGAGGAATACGGATCGGTCCACCCGAGCCGGTCCCAGTAGTCCACGTGTTGCTCCAGCGCGATAATTTCGACGCCGGAAATGGGTTGCGAATGGTCCAACTGCGCCAGCAGCCTGTCGGCGGGGGGACAACTGGAACAGCCTTCCGAGGTAAACAGTTCCACCACCACCGGTGTCCGGCTTTCCGCGGCCGCCAGTGAGGCCAGCATGACAAGCAGTGCAAGGAGTCGCATATTACCAACATCCCTCCGCCGGAAGATTTATTCCATGAAAATATGACGCTGCCGCCGGCTCCCCGCGTGCAACCTCTCCAACCGCCGCCCGGGCTATTTGTACGATAGCACCGGCGTCATCAGTGGCGT
>JBDTAT010000342.1:0-4445 GCA_039924505.1 Bryobacteraceae bacterium | reverse complement strand
CGTTCCACCGGCGATGGTGCGCGCCGCACCCTTTGCGCTGCTTATGCCACCATTTCATCTCAAGTCTCCTCGGCGGGCCACATTATTTGCGCCACTGCTCCCGCCATCCGCTTCCACTTCGATTCCTCAGCCAGCAGTTGTTTCTTGCCGGCTGCGGTGAGCCGGTAATACTTGAATTCCCGGTTGCGGCCGGGTGCGGTCTCCCACTTTGAGGCGACCCAGCCTTTTCGCTCCAGACGATGAAGGGCTGGATAGAGCGAACCGTGTTGCACCTGCAGAAGATCGTCGGTAGTTCGCTGGATGTGCTTTCCGATCTGGTGACCGTGGGAGGGTCCAAAGAGCAGGGTCTTGAGGATGAGCATGTCGAGAGTGCCCTGGAGCAGCACGATTCGATCCGGTGTCTGTTTTTTCATTGAAGACATTCTACCATCAACTCCGCTGTGATGGTAGACGTCCGACCACCAAAACGGTTAGGCGGCGCGAGTTGAATGGATAAGGCCGACTGGAGCGAACGATGGGGTTGACGTGTTGCCGGTTTAGGCGCCGGCGTGTATTACTTCTCCGCGGTCCACGCCGGAAACAGGCCGTCCGGGGTGACGTCTTCCCAGGTAGTGCCAGGACTGCCGGCCACGTGCAATTACGAGTTTCGTGCCTTGTGTTCCAGCGCATTCTGGATGGCGCGAAAAGGGCCGCCCGCGGTGAAGCCGATTACGTTCGACCGGGGACCTCCATGGAAAAGGAGCTCGTCGGGGCCGAGGTTGAACGTCTCGCGAAAGCGAGGTTCATTGGACGAGAGGCTGATGTCATGAAATAACCAGGGCAACCGCTCCCTAACCCGGCATAGCCGGAACCAAATAGGGGCGGTGAGAAGCTTTCGGCGACCGCTCCCTCACGGTCACGGCTCGGAACGGACCGGTCACGGCTCGGTAGGCGATTCGCGGGAGTTCGAGGCGCTCCCGGCGTGCGCTGAAAGCCCGTGAACATTAGCCAAAACGCGCATCCCCACAGCTTTTCCGGCCAATCTCGGCAAGAACCTAACTACGCAGGTACTTATGTGCCCAGAGGGCACCCAGGCTCGGCAGGCGATTCAGATGGTGCGAGAGTGCACGATTATTTCGCAGACCGGCGCCTCGGAATTTTGCGCCATTCTCGAAGGAAATTCGCGTCGCCGTATGTTACTTCTCCGCGGTCCACGCGAGAAACAGGCCGTCCGGGGTGACGTCTTCCCAGTAGGAAATATAGCGGCTGGAGACGTGGCGGCAGTGGCGGGCTAGCAGGCGCTCCAGTTGCTCGCGGCTAAACCACTTTTCCCACTCGGGGGTTTCCAGGCGCCCCCACTGCTCGATGTTTTTGTCGATAATGACGATGCGGCCGCCGGGCTTGACGATGCGGCACATCTCGGCGATGGCGGTTTCAATGTCGATCGCATGCTCGAGCGACTCGGTGGCATAGGCCGCGTCGCAGGAGGCGGTGGCCAGCGGTAATGCCGTCATGGATGCGGCGCACGGGATGGCGCCAGGGGGCACGAAACGCAACATGGCTTCGGCCAGATCGAGCGCGTAGACGGCCGCGGCGGGATTACGCTGCTTCACGATGCGCGCGAAGCGCCCTGTGCCGCAACCGATGTCGGCGACGCGCTTGCCGGCCAGATCGCCGAAGTATTTCAGGATCAGTTGAACGTGATCGATGCGCGGATCGATGGTCTCCGGATAATGTTCCGCGTCGCCGGCGGCCCGATTGAAAAACTCCTTGATCTCGCGCGGCTGCCAGCTCATCTCAAGCCCGGGTGAGGAAGATCGGCAGTCCGATCTTATTGCCATACGTCGGGCGGTAGCGCTGGGTGTTATACATGGTCTCCACCTCCACTTTCCGGGGGCCGAGCTTGGGATCGGGAATCGGCGCCATGCTGTAACAGCCATGCACAATCGCGGCCATCAGACCGCTTTTGCCTTGCAGCACGGCGTCGAGAGCCATGGTTCCGAAGGTCGTGGCCACCAGTTTGTCGACGAAGTCGGGGCTGCCGCTGCGCAAGTCGTAGGTGAGGTCGCTGACGATGGTCTCTTCATTGACGCGCTTCTTGATCTCGTCGCTGAGGGCCTGGCCGACGTTCATTTTCTTGCGATGGCCGAAGGCATCGGGCATGCCATACTCCTGGACCTGATAGCCTTCCCACTCGGCGCCTTCGGAGATGACCAGCAGAACATAATTACTGGGATTGTTGCGTTTGTCGGTGACCAGCAGCTCGGTCAACTTATCGACATTGAATTTGTACTCGGGAATGCAGCAGCGGGTGGAGGTAACGAAGGCGGTGTAGAGCGAAGTATAGCCGGCGTCGCGGCCGAAAATGCGGAAAATGCCGATACGCTCGTGCGAGCCGACGGTGGTGCGCTGGCGCTCGATGGCGTCGGTGGCGCGGCTGATGGCGGTGGAAAAGCCGATGCAGTATTCGGTGTTGCGGACGTCGTTGTCCATGGTTTTGGGAATCGCCATGATCTTCACGCCCCGCTTGTCAAGCGTTGCGGCATAGCTGAGGGTGTCGTCGCCGCCGATGGCGACCAGGCAATCGATGTGGAGCGCGGAGAGATTCTTCAGCACCTGCGAGGTCATGTCGTAGATGGTGTTGGTGACGCCGTCGGTGGTGACCTGGGTGGAGGGGAAGGTTGCGCCCCGCAGGAATTCCGGGAGCGCTCTCATTTTGGATGGATTCGTCCGGCTGCTATGTAGAAACGTGCCGCCGGTGCGATCGATGGTGCGGGTGTTCTCGCGGTCGAGCGGGAGCACGTAGCGGGTCTTGCTTTCGGGGTCTTCGAGGTTGACGTGCGTCAACGCTTCCCAGCCGCGGCGGAGGCCGACGATTTCGCAATCGTTCTCGGTGCCGCGATAGGTGACGTTCTTGATAACCGAATTGAGACCGGGGACGTCGCCGCCGCCGGTGAGAATGCCAATGCGTCTTTTTGCCATGAAACTATATTTTAGCCAGTGGGGGGCCGGCGGCGCTATTGCGCCATTATCGTCGCTTTTCCGTGACCTGGCGGAAGACGCGCAGAATGTTTCCACCGAGGAACTTGTCGATTCGCTCCTCGGAGTAGCCGCGGCGGACCATCGCCGCCGTGATCTGGGGTAGATCGCCGACGTCCCGCATTCCGCGCGGCGGAGTGGGTCCGCCGTCGAAATCGGAACCGAGAGCGACATGGTCTTCGCCGACGAGTTGGATCGCCTTATCCACGACCGCCACCCAGTCGTCCGGAGTAAACTTGATATCCTCCGGAACCCGGAAAGCATCCATCGGAAACTCGGGGGCGATCATCGCATCGATCTGCTGGATGGTCATGTGGGCCTCGCGCTCCCGGTTGGGGGAGGGCCGCCAAAATGCCCCGCCTGAATGCGCGGCGCGCCACGCAAATTCCTTGGGGTTGTGGAATTCGTTGCCGATCTGAAATCCCATCACGCCGCCCTTGGCCGCGAGCTTCTTGAGCAACCAGTCCGGCATGTTCCGCGGAATGTTGTTGACGCTCCGGAGACCGTGGTGCGTGGCGATCACCGGTTCGGAACTGACGTCAATCGCTTGTGAAATGGCTTCGTCGGAGGCGTGCGAAACGTTTATCACCATGCCGAGGCGGTTCATCTCGTGAATCACTTCGCGGCCGTGCGCGGTCAAGCCGTGCCACTTCGGCGGGGAGCAGCACGAGTCGGCGTAATTATTTGGCCGATTGTGCGCCGACAGTTGCGCCGAGCGCACTCCCAGCCGGTACATATCGCGCAGCACTCCGAGGTCGCCATCCAGATCGTAACTGCCCTCAATGTCCAGAACTGCGGCGATCTTTCCGGCGCGATGGATGCGCTCGACGCCGCTCGCGTTCAGGGCCAGCTCAATCCGGTTGAAGTTGTTCTGAATTTGGGTTCGCGCGCAGTCGATCATGCGCAGCGCCTGTTTGGTCTCCAGGCGCGCCGGATAGTAGGGCTCCGCCACGTACACGGAAAAGAACAGCGCACCCAGTCCCCCCGCGCGGGCCCGCGGCAGATCGAACTGCCCATTCGTCTTGCGCACGCCGATGTCGCCGCCGTGATAGAACTCGCGGTCGATGGCGTGGATATGGGCGTCGAACACCAGAGCGCGGGCGTGGATCTCTCTCGCCTTTTCGGAGATCTGGCCTTCCACCGCCGATAGCGACACGAAAAGCAGCAGCATAATACGCATGGAAAGTTGCGGTTTACAGTTCCGCATTCAGGCCAAAAATTCCGGGCCGCACGCGGTGGAAGACAAAACGGGCAGGGTTCACCGCTGTCGCGCCGGGCGTATCCACCAGTTGTATCGCCGCTGCCACCGGTTCGTATGCGGCCCGCGGCGCAACGGTTCCCTTCACCGTCAAAATTTTCTGGCGCTCGGGAGAAATACCGCAGCTCATCAACTGATGGAGCGAGAACGGAGGCGTCCGCTCCGAGGT
>JBDTAT010000341.1:0-4400 GCA_039924505.1 Bryobacteraceae bacterium | reverse complement strand
GTGATAGATCGGGGGCAGAGGGATCTTCGTCAATTTGCGCCGGGACCGTGGTCGCCGTGGATGCGCTTTGCCATGGCCCGTGCTCACGATGTGAAGTTGTCGTTCAGCTTGCCGCCGGGGGAAGCCGATGTTGGCACGATTCACCCTCTCAGTCCGGCCCAGTCCCAGCAGGAGCGCAGCGCGGCCATTGAAGAATTCGAACAGTTCATCGCCGGGCAGCCGGACTCTCCCGCGGCTGTGTTTGCGTGGCAGGAAGCATGGCGTCTACTGGCGGGGCTTCCGCCGAGCCCTACTCATTCCGGCTGCGGCTGCGAGTGAAGCTACGGACGCGCGGCGGACGCGATCCTAAACACCTCGGCATTCAGCGCGCGCCGTAAAATGCCTTTGACTACGATCCGAAGAGCGTGACCAAATCGCCGCGTGATCTTTCCCGCGAAACTCAGCGGCCGTGTGCGCGTCGACACTTGTGAAATATAAATCCGGGAGACAGTTCCCGCACAGCCGGGTCTGTTTCCGAGGGAGGGATAGATGGCAAAACTTACTACCGCGGCACGCAAGCGGACCCCCGCGAAGAAATTCGCATTCCCGAAGGAACGTAAGGAGCCGCTCGAAAATGCTTCTCACGTTCGCAACGCGGCGGCGCGGTTCAATCAGGTGAAGGACGTGACGGAGGCGGAACGGAAGGCTGCGTGGAAGCGTATCGAGTCGGCCGCCAAACGATACGGCGTGGAACTCGGGGAGTCCGAACCGCCCAAAGCGAAGGCCGCAAAGGGAAAGTAGGTTGCCGCTCGCTCGAACGTTAGAATTCTTTCCCGTTGTATAGGCCGGAAACGTATTTTTCGTAGCCGTTGTAGAGCAAAGTGGCCCGGCGCTCCATGGTAGGGATCACCTTTTCGGTCGCCTGCGACCAGCGGGGGTGCGGCTTGTTCGGGTTCACATTGGAATAGAAGCCGTACTCGCTCGGAGCCGTCTGGTTCCACAGCGTGGCCGGCTGGCGCGATACGAACTCGATTTTCTCTATGGATTTCGGGCTCTTGTAGCCGTATTTCCACGGGGCGACGATGCGGATGGGCGCGCCGTTCTGCTTGGGCAGCGGCTTGCCGTAGAGGCCGGTGACTACCATTGCCAGCGGGTTCATCGCCTCATCCATGCGCAGACCTTCGGCATAGGGCCACGGGTACCATGGGTACTTGTGGATGCCGGGCATTTCGTTCGGCCGCTTCACGGTAATGAAACGTACGAATTTCGCGTTGGGCTTGGGATCGGCCAGTTTGATCAGATTCGCTAGAGGGAAACCGGTCCAGGGAACGGCCATCGACCATGCCTCTACGCACCGCATCCGATAGAGCCGCTCTTCCAGCGGAAAGCGATGAACCAGATCGTCCAGATCGATGGTCATCGGCTTGTTCACTAAGCCGGCAACCTCAATTTTCCAGGGGCTGATGACGAACTTGCCGACCAGATCCTTGACGGCCTGCTTGTCCTCGGCATCGAACTCATAGTAATTGTTGTATCCGGTGGCGGCCCATTCGGGCGTAATAGCGCGGTCCAGGGTGAACTCGGGGTTTCGCTTGGCGGGATAGAGGCTTGCGGATGCGGTGGCGGCGCGAAGCAGCCCTTCCATGCCAAGAAAACCGGCGCTGGCTAGAATCTGGCGCCGGTTAAAGTATACATGCTCTGGCGTCGCTTCGCGCTCGGAGATCTCCCAGCCGTGCGGCGTTTTTATCAACATGATTCGCCTCCCTGTGGCGCCCTGACTCCACTATATCCCGTTTACGAGAATTTCATTCCCGGCGGATGGAACAATCGCCGCCGTCGGCTCGTTGTAATCTAAGGGAGAGGCCTGAAATATGTATTGCACGCGCTGTGGTGTTCAGATCGACGATAAGGTCCGGTTCTGCTCCGATTGCGGTTCGGCCACCGCCAATGCCGCTCCACGCGGGACAGCAGCACAGAATGTAGGCCGGCTGACGCGGTCGCGGGAAGACTGCAAGATCGCCGGAGTGTGCGGCGGCGTTGCGCGATATTTGAGCGTGGACGTTACGCTGGTGCGCATCCTGTGGCTGGTGCTGGTCTTCTGCCCGCCCGGCGTCGGACTAATAGCTTATATCGTGTGCTGGATCGTGATGCCGAAGGAGCCGCTGCTGCTGGCGGCTCCGTCGCGGATGGACACCGCAGCCTCAACACCGTAAGCAGCCGGCGCGGTATCGGCCGCCTCAATACGGGCTGATGGAGTGCTTCGTCAACGGCGCGGCTTCGTGGCCGAGAATGCGCGCGATCTCCTGGCGCAACGGGCCGGCCGATTTCGCGTAGATCATCTTGTACGCGGCGCAGAAATAGTCCAGATCCTCGAAGCGGCCGAGCGGGCCCGAACGGAATTTCGGGCAACCGCCGTGGCAGATGGACTGGTAGTTGCACACTTGGCATTCCGGATGCGCAATGGTTTTTTTCGACGCGAAGCTGTAGCGGCGCGTGCGGCGCGCTACTTCCGCCCAGGAGTCGAGCACGATGTTGCCCAGCTTCCAATTCTTTTCGACAAAGAAATCGCAGGGGTAAATGTCGCCATTGTACTCCACCACGACATAGCTATCGCAGGTTTCGTGCATCGTACAGGTGCCGGGCTTCTGGCCTGCCAACGCTTCGGCGGTGTTGTCGAAAAAACGGATGCGGACTTTGCGGCGGTCCGGCCACCACAAGTCGAAGGTGTCGCACAGGAAGCGGCCGTACTGCTCCGCCGTGATGGTGAAGGGCATGGGCGTGCCATCGGGATTGAATTCGGCCAGCGGAATATATTGAATATTGTCGATGCCCAGGCTCCGGTAAAATTGGTAGATTTCCTTCGGTTTCGCGACATTCGCCTGGCTCAACACGCACAGGATATTGAACTCCACTTTATTCTTCTGGAGCGTTTCGACGCCCTGCATCACTTTGTTGAACGTGCCGCGCCCTTCCTTGTTGAAGCGGTATCGGTCGTTTATCTCCCGAGGTCCGTCGAGCGAGACGCCCAGCAGCCAATTGTACTCGTGAAACAGCGCGCACCAGTGGTCGTCCAGCAGTGTGGCGTTGGTTTGCAGCGCGTTCGATACGTTCTGTCCGTTGCGTCCGTACTGCTTCTGCAGCCCGACCAGTTTCTCGAAAAAATTCAGCCCGGCGAGCGTCGGCTCCCCGCCTTGAAACGCGAACACGCTGTTTGGATAGGAGTAAAACAGGAATGTGTCGACCAGCCGCTCCAGCGTTTCGTCCGTCATGCGGCGCGCCGGGAGCGACTTGTACGGGTCGGCATCGCGATCGAGATAGAAGCAATAGGAACAATCGAGGTTGCAGACCGCAGAGGCGGGTTTGATCAGCAGCGACGTAATGCGCGGCGTTGTTCCAAGGCTTGGTCCAAGGACGCCGGCGAACGTTTCGGCGTTTCCCTCATAAAGCGGAAACGGATTTCCGGCATTGCCCATGCCCCGAGTGTAGCATCGGACGAAGCCCTGCAAGACCGTTTGCGGACGCGCGCGGCCCGGCAAAATCAATTCGTTACCCGGGGGGTGATGGTGACGGAGCGGTTTCTACCGCGGAACCGCGACAACGTCCACCGCGAAGCTGGCGTCGAGCGAAGGCAGACCTTCAAACAACAGCATCGTCGAAGCGGGGGGATGCGGTTTGTCGTAGAACTCCAGGCGCACGGCGCGCACCTTGAATTCGGTGGACCGCGAGAGAGAGTAGAGGTGCGATGACACGACGCCGGTTAATTTCGCGCCCAGTGGATCGAGCGCCTTGCCGAGCCGCTCAAACGCGAGGCGGATGTCGGGCTCCTGATCGTGAAACGCAAGCTGCGCGCCGCTGAGGACGACCTTCGGAGCGCCGACCAGCACGATCTGCGAATCATCGGGCGAATTGGCGAGCGGCGGCGGATTGAGGAAACGCACCGGCGTATCTTGCGGAACACGCAGGCGCGCGATGCCTTCGCATTCGGCGGGAATCGGCGATGGCTCGCGCTGCATCTGCACTACATCGAGGGCCGCACCGGGGAATGCCGTCTGAAGCGCGGCTTGGTCCGCGCGGCCGTCGTCGAGCGTGCTGACAAAGCAGGTGACCCGGAGCATGCCGGAGGCTTCCAGTTGCGCGGCGGCCAACGCCACAGTAAGACGCTCGACGGACTCTTTGACGGATGGCGCCGGCTGGCCGGAGATAAACGCGAGGCCGTTGGGATTCACGTCTTTCTTTTCCACCGCCACCGATTCCAATACGACCTGCGCGCCTTCCATGCCGAGCGCTCCGGCCTGCACCACGGTGAGCGCCGGCGCGGCGAGGCGTTTTTCCGCAAACGTCTCGCTGACAATCATGGACACGCGCCGCATGTCTCCAGTGCCGGCGACGAAGGCCCGCAGCTTGACAATGGCCGCGCCGCG
>JBDTAT010000340.1:0-3215 GCA_039924505.1 Bryobacteraceae bacterium | reverse complement strand
AACTATTCAGTAGAAGCCGCGCGACTGGGCCAGATGACCGACTACGACAAGCTGACCATCGAAGTGTGGACCAATGGCGCCATCTCGCCGCAGGATGCGATCGGGCAGGCATCCAAGCTATTGAAGGACCACATGACCATCTTCATCAACTTCGAGGAGATCCCCGAGACCGTGGAAGAGCCGGCCGAGCGGGCGATGAACCAGATGAACGAGGTGTTGAACCGGTCGGTGGAGGAACTGGAGCTGAGTGTCCGCTCTTACAATTGCTTGAAGAACGCCAACATTCAGACGATTGGCGATCTGGTGCAGAAGAGCGAAGCGGAAATGCTGCGCACCAAGAATTTCGGGCGCAAGTCTCTGAACGAGATCAAGGAGATTCTCTCCGGCCTCGGTTTGGGATTCGGCATGAAGTTCGACGCGCAGGGGCGGTTGATTTCCCCGGCGGGCGTTCCCGCCACGTTGGGCGCGGGCGCTGACGCGGTTGACGACGACGATACGATTGAGGCGGAGGATGAAGACGAGGAGCAGTTGGAAGGCGCCGAGGAGTAGCCATGCGACATAAGCGAGCCGGATTCAAGCTACAGCGGAACGTGGCGGCGCGCAGGTCGCTGCTACGCGGACTGGTGACGAGCGTTATCGAAAACGATTTCGCCATTACGACGGTGCCGAAGGCCAAAGCTGCCCGGCCGCTGGTGGACAAGATGATCACGCTGGCGAAGCGCGACACGCTGCACACGCGGCGCCAGGCGGCCTCTTTTTTGCAGACGCCCGCGGCGGTGAAGAAACTGTTCGACAAGCTGGGAGCGAAGTTCGGCCAGCGCAACGGCGGCTATAGCCGGATCACTCGTCTGGGAAATCGAAAGGGCGATGGGGCGGAACTGGCCAAGCTCGAATTGATGGGCACCGAACTGGTGAAGCGCGCCGCGGAACGCGCCAAGCGCCGTGAGGAACGGCTCAAGGCGATTCAAGAAGGCCGCGAACCGGGCGAAGATCCCGAAGCGGAATCGTAGCCAACCAAACGAAGTAAAGAAGAAGCGCGAGTGAACCTGCAGGGTTCATTCGCGTTTTTTATTGCGATGAGTTCACGGGACGGAACCGCCCACTTGAGTGCCTTGAGCATTTTCGGACTGTTCGCGGTTTCGGCGATGCTGATTTTTTACGCGTTGGAGAGCCGCAGTTCGTGGTACGTTTTGGCGTTCGCGGGTTCCTGCGTGCTTGGCTCCGCCTACGGATTTCTCCAGGGAGCGTGGCCGTTTGGGTTAGTGGAAGGGGTCTGGTCCATCGTGGCGGTGCGACGCTGGTGGATCGCCAGGAAGTCGAACCGGGCGCATAATTAAAGCCGTTTCAGGTGATGCGATTTTAACGCTTCCCGGCGGAACTCTTTTCCGGAAATTGTTTTTACATAATCGGAGGGGAGTGAAAAGCAAAACGTCATGAAAAATATATTGTTCAGCTTATTTGTATCGGGAGCGCTGGCGATGAGCGCGGGCGCATTGTGCGCGCAAGACAGCCACATCCAGCAGCGCCGGGACGACCAGCAGCAGCGGATCGGCAACGGTGTGAAGAACGGATCTCTGACGGCCGGCGAGACGCAGCATCTGGAGACCAGGGAGCATGGGGTCAACAAGGAAATCCGCGCCGACCGCAAGGCCAATGGCGGAAACCTGACGAATAAAGAGAAGGCGCAAGTCAACCGGCAGCAGAACCGCATCAGCGGGAAAATCCACCAGGACAAAAACAACGGCGCGCACCCGTCTCAGTAAGGCCGCCATGCGCCGTGCCCCCCGCACGCATGTTAGCATCGACTGCATGGCCGGGAACCTCCTTTTTCCGCGCTATCTGCATGGCGCTGAACTGCTGGCATCACCGGTGTGGAACCGGGGGACGGCGTTCACGGAGAATGAA
This sequence comes from Bryobacteraceae bacterium, assembly GCA_039924505.1. Classification (GTDB taxonomy): domain Bacteria; phylum Acidobacteriota; class Terriglobia; order Bryobacterales; family Bryobacteraceae; genus JBDTAT01. The sequence goes on along the minus strand of JBDTAT010000340.1, from coordinate 1,310 downwards.
CGCGCGAGGCTCGGGCTTCACGGCCTGCTGCCGCCGCGCATCGAGACGCTGGACGAGCAGGTGTTGCGCGCCTACGATGCGTATCGGGACTACGAGACCAATCTCGGGCGCCACGTCAACTTACGCGCGCTGCAGGACATCAACGAAATCCTGTTCTACCGCTTGCTGCTGAACCATATCGATGAAATGATGCCGGTTGTCTACACACCGGTGGTCGCCGAAGGCTGCCAGCAATTCAGCCGCATCTACCGCCGGCCCCGTGGGCTGTTCGTGTCGTATCCATTGCGGAATTCGATACCGGCGCTGTTGCAGAATCGCCCGAACCGCGCGATTGACATCATCGTGGTTACAGACGGCGAGCGTGTGCTCGGTATTGGCGACCAGGGCATCGGTGGGTTGGGTATTCCGATTGGCAAGCTATCGCTCTACACGTTGATTGGGGGCATTCATCCGTCGCGCACGCTGCCCATCGTTCTCGATGTGGGCACGAACAATCCGGAGTTGCTGCGCGATCCGCAATATCTCGGCTGGCGGCACGAGCGCGTTACCGGCGACGCTTACTACGATTTTGTCGATCAATTCGTCCAGGCCGTGAAGCAAGAGCTTCCCGGCGCGTGCTTGCAGTGGGAGGATTTCGCTACGCCGCACGCGCGGCCGATTCTGGAGCGGTACCGCGACCAGTTGCTGACGTTTAACGACGACATTCAAGGAACCGCGGCGGTGACGTTGGGCGCCGTGATGAGCGCCGCGCGAATTGCGGGGCGCCGTATGAAGGAACAATGCGTGGTCTGCCTGGGCGCGGGATCGGCAAGTATGGGTGTGGCCGATTACCTGCGCGATGCCATGATGGCCGACGGATTGACGGCGCGGGAGGCGAACGAACGGTTCTGGATGGTGGATAAAGATGGGCTGCTAAACGCCGGCCGAAACGACGTGACGGAAAGCCAGCACGCCTACTTGCACCCGTTGAGCGAGGCGGGAGGTTTGGCGGAAGTGATCGCCAAAATCGACGCCACCATTTTGATCGGCTTATCCACGGCGCGCGGCGCGTTCACCGAGTCCATTGTGCGCGAAATGGCGCGCAAGACGGAACGGCCGATTATCTTCCCGCTGTCAAATCCCACGGCGCGCGCCGAGGCAACGCCCGAAGACCTGATTCGTTGGACGGAGGGGCGGGCGGTGGTAGCGAGCGGCTCGCCGTTCCCGCCGGTCGAGTGGAACGGCTGCAGGATTCCCATCGCGCAGTGCAACAACGTTTATATTTTTCCGGCGGTCGGGCTGGGATTGGTGGCGTCGCGCGCACGAAGAGT
>JBDTAT010000339.1:0-6558 GCA_039924505.1 Bryobacteraceae bacterium | reverse complement strand
GATGGCGGTCGCCGATGTTTTCGTCGAACTTCGTCACCAGATTGTAGAACGCGTCGTGATCCAGATTCGCCGCGCCGCCGGCGACAAACCGGTCGTTGGTTCCGTAAGCCGATCCAGGCGTGGTCGTGTTGGCCGCGGGCTCGAAGCTGAGAATCTTCCGGGCGATGGGGTTGATCATGTTCGCCGGAATTACGTTATTGGGGAATGGCTGGCGGGTGACGGTGCCGTCCTGATTGATCGTTGCGTTGAATGGATTGTAGATGGTGATCTTGCGGCCTTGCGGGTCGGCGAGCTTGCTAAAGTCGCCATTCAGCCATTCCGGCTCCGGCACGGAAAGCGTTAACGGAGTCGGCGTGCCCTCGCGGTAACCTTCATAGTTGACGAAGAAAAAGCTCTTATCGCGGCCGTTGTAAATTTTCGGGAAGACGATGGGGCCGCCGATGGAACCGCCGTACTGATCTAGGAAATGTCCGCTCTTAGGTTGACCGGCCGCGTTGTTCTGAAACGAATTCGCGTCCAGCGCATTTCGGCGCATGAATTCGTAACCCGTGCCGTGATACTGGTTGGTGCCGCTCTTCAGCGTAACGTTCATGACGCCGCCGGAGGTTTTGCCGAATTGCGCGTCGTAGGAATTGGTCTGGATTTTGAACTCCTGCACGGAATCGACCGGCGGGACGTAGGCGATATTGTTGCCGCCGGCTTGCGCGTTATTCGGAGCGCCGTCCAGCAGGAATTCGTTCTTGCGGTCGAGACCGCCGTTCACCGTCCAGTCCGCAATCGCGCCGTTATCGAACGGCCGCTGATAGATCTGATTGCCATTGAACGTAACACCGGGCGCCAGCACGGAGAGCATGAAGGGATTGCGGGCGTTCAGCGGAAGCTCGGTGACGCGCGTCTGATCGATCACCAGGCCATGATTCGCGTTCTCGGTTTCAAGCACCGGTGTCTCTGCGCTGACGGTGATCGACTCGGTGGACTCGCCGACTTCCATGGGGATGTTAATGCCGGCCGCGTCGCCCACGTTCAGCACAATGTGGTCGCGCAGATATTTCTTAAAGCCCGGCGCCTCCGCCGTCAGGCGGTACGTGCCCGGCTTCAGAAAGGGCAACGTGTAGATGCCTTGTGTGTTGGTGACGGCCGCCGCCACTTCGTTAGTGCTGGTATTGACGATCTGCACGGTCACCTTCGGCATCACGGCGCCGGACTTGTCGGTGACGTGGCCGGTCACCGTGGCGCGAAATTCCTGCGCGACGAGCAAAGGCGTCAGGAACAGAAGGACAATTGCAGCAAGACGATTCATGATTCTCCCCGTGACAGAAGCATGCAGCGATCAACTTGAAACATTATTTGCTCTTCGGACCGCACAGTCAAGGCGAGCGGCCGGTCTGCGGCGCTGTCTACCAGCGATGGACGCGAGGGTGTATAACTGTTAAGAGCTACAATCATGAAATATTTTCTTGTTGCGACGTTCAGCGCCGTGCTGGCGCAGATGGCGTTTGCCGCCGATTTGACCGGGCGTTGGGTGGCGGAGGCCCATACTCCGACTGGCGAGAAACGTGACACCGTGATCGCTCTGAAGGCGGACGGCGGGCAACTAACCGGGTATCTGGAAACGCGGAATCGCCCCGCGGCCATCTCCGATGGCAAAGTGAACGGCGACGAGTTTTCATTCGACATCGTCCGCGAATCGTTCGGTGAAGAGACCCGGACGCACTACACCGGGAGAGTGACGGCCGACGGCTTGGCGTTGACGATGCCAGGGTTCGGAGGGCGTCCCGGACGTGAGCTGATGGCGAAGCGCGTTTCCTCCGAGGCGCCGGCGCCGCTGCCGCCGCATCCGCCCATGATTTCTCTTCCGCCCATGCAGGATGTTCGTTACAACGGCATGGCGAAGACTCCGCCGATGGGCTGGAATAGCTGGAACAAATTCCGCAATAAGGTAGACGACAAAGTAGTTCGCGAAATCGCCGACGCCATGGTGTCCAACGGCATGAAGGCAGCAGGCTATACGTACGTGAATATCGACGACACGTGGGAAGGCACGCGCGACGCGGCCGGCAACATTCGCACCAACGAGAAGTTCCCGGACATGAAGGCTCTCTCCGCTTATGTTCACGGCAAAGGGCTGAAGTTGGGAATCTATTCGTCGCCGGGACCCAAAACATGCGCCGGCTACGAGGGATCCTTTAAACATGAAACGCAGGATGCCAAGACGTATGCGGCGTGGGGCATCGACTACCTGAAATACGACTGGTGCAGCGCGAGCGAGGTCTACGATTACCATTCGCTGCCGACCGTCTACGCACAAATGGGCCAGGCGCTGCTGGCTTCCGGCCGCCCGATCTTATTCAGCCTGTGCGAGTACGGAAGAGTGGATGTCGGCGAATGGGGAGCGCGCTCCGGCGGCAATTTGTGGCGGACCACCGGCGATATCAGCGACAACTGGAAATCGATGGCGCACATTGGGTTCGAGTTGCAGGAAGGCCTGGACAAATTTTCCGCCCCTGGACATTGGAACGATCCGGACATGCTCGAAATCGGCAACGGCGGAATGAGCGATGAGGAGTATCGCACACACATGAGTCTGTGGAGCCTGCTGGCCGCTCCGCTGCTGGCCGGCAACGATTTACGGAGCGTGCAGCCCAATATCCTGGCGATTCTAACCGACAAGGAAGTGGTCGCCATCGATCAGGACCGGCTGGGTAAGCAGGCGGCGCGCGTGGCCAAGGACGGCGATCTGGAAGTATGGTCGCGGCCGCTCGCAGACGGCAGCCATGCGGTGGGGCTGTTCAACCGTGGAGCGGAGACGGCGAAAGTGACGGCGCGGTGGAACGACCTGGGCCTGAAGGGATCGCATCGGGTGCGCGACCTGTGGGCGCACGCGGATCGCGGTTCGGTGGCCGATGAGTTCTCAGCCGATGTGCCGTCGCACGGTGTGGTGCTGGTGAAGGTGGCCCGCTAAATCATTTTCGATAGATAGCGAATCCACAGCCCGCATCGCCGAGACTTAACAAACTAAGAGGGTGTCGTTTGATGTCAAATCCACTGCGAGTGAGCATCTGGATCACTATCGCGAGATAGAACAGAGGTCCGAGTACGACACCGCAGGCAACCAGAACCCTCAGCTCTTTCGAATACTTCATTCGCATCACGCGGGCCGATAAACGTTCGCCATCGCGCCAGCATCAAACACCGTAGAGCTGATGAGCTTAAAATCGATCGGCTCGGACAATGTTGAAAACAACGGCAGGCCACACCCCAAGGCTACCGGGTGAACCATCCGGCGATACCCATCGATAGCCGAGCTTCGCCAGGCTCTGAGCGAAGCTCGAACCACCGTGCGCCAGGATATCCTTGCCCGGCTGCTCTTTCAGGCGGGCGATTTCAGCCCAAAGATCTCCGCTGGCCTCGCTCGCGTTACTCCAGGTTTCCGCGCTTGAAGACGGCGGTGTTGGCTTCAGGCCTTTTGCCGCCATCGCGTCCGCCGCGTCTTTCAGCGAACGCGCGTACTCATGCCAGGATTCCGGGGATCGACATTGCCGCTTCTGGAGAAAACGACCTTGGAAATTTCGTTCATGGGGACCGCGATCGGTCCGGGCGCGGACGGCCAATAGGCCGCCATATCGTGAAACGTCACGCTGCCCATAATGTGCACACCGGCTCGACTGAGCGTGTCGACGAGTCACCCGGCCGCGCCCTCATCCTGGCTTTTGAAGATCCAATCGGATTCCCCGTTTGGCCCTGCGGCAAATCCGTCAATGGAAACGTGCATTTTTAAAATCGGATTGCGCATCGTCCTTCTCCTTTTGTCGCTCTAAGCTGCTTTGAAAAACGCCGCCAACATCGGCGCGTGCGCCTTCGGTTTCAGCATGTGTGTCTGCCCTTCAAGCGTGCGGTATTGCGCGTTCGGCAATACGGCCGCAAGGGACCGGTTCGCGTGGCGCATCCACGCAGGGCTTTTCCCACCGTCCATGACGAGTGCCGGTATCGTGACGGACGCCCACCGGCTGGCCGGCAGCGGCTTGCCTCTCTGGTTGTCTCGCACGATCGCTCCATCGTAGGGAAGCGTGTGCGCAATGGCTTTCAGCTTCGACCACACAGGCAACATCAGTGGCATCAACGCCCTGACGAAGCCAGGTACTCCGACCGACTTCAGGAAGAGCTTCACTGCATCGCTTCGCCGCTCTGCCGCGACTGCCGCGCCGATCCCGTCCCAATCGTCCTCTGTTGGGGAACGGCTGTCGTCCACGATGAACGGCGCCTCGTACAACGCCAACTTCTTGATGCCGCTGAGACGATTCGCCGCCTCGAGCGCAAGAACGGCGCCGGAGGACATGCCCCAGACGAACGCTACACCACCCGCTTCGCTCAGGAGCGCTGCGATGTCTTCGACCTCGCGCTCCACGGCATAAGGCGCCGTATCGCCGCTTGCGCCTCGACCTCGACGGTCGTAGGTGAAGACGGTGAAGTTCTCTGCCAGGAGTTCAGCCAGCTGTCCACTCTGACCCATGCCTCGATAACAGAGTGCGCCGTCCACCAGAATCACAGGCGAGCCGCGACCGAGCCGGTCGAATGCGATCGCTGTTCCGTCCTTCGAAAGCACTTTTCCCGCAAACGGGGAAGTCGTCGCCGCCTGCACAATCTTTGGGGCTCTCCCTTTGGTAGCTTCTAAAGCTGTCGTCTTCTGCATGGATCCTCCTATTTCGTCTGTCAATCGGCTCCTACAAATCCGCGCCCTCGTTCAACATGCTGCTCGGCGTAAGCGATCATGGGGAGGTATGCCGCGAGGTTTTCCAGAGTCTGAGCCGTCCCGGCATCAACACGCATCTGGAGCAAAGCGTCGCGATCTTTCTTCGTCATGCACTCAATCGTCATCGTCAGCTTCGTTTTCTTCCCATCTTCGGCGAAAACGAGCGTCCCAACGGGCTCGGGATTGGACGGAAAGATCCGTACCGTGAAGACGAGCTTTTCTGGCGGGGCGATTTCTCGATAAATGCCCGTGAACGAGTGTCCCTCACCACCGTCGGGAGCGCGATGGACCCAACGAAAAGCTCCGTTCGGCCGCAGATCGATTTCGCAAACGGCAAGCGGTACGCCGCTCGGGTCCCACCAATGCGCGACGTGTTCGGCCTTAGTCCACGCCTCGAAGACAACAGCGCGCGGCGCATCGAAGATGCGCGTTATCACGATCGCGCGGTCGGTGGGAGTTGTGACTTTCACTGCTCCGATGTTCTTCACGTATAATTTCTCGCTATCGCTTTTTGCGTCCACGTTTTTTTTCCTTCTTTTGCATCTCTTTCAGGTAGTCGTCCAAGCTGGCAAACTTCTGCTCCCAGAAGCGGCGAAAGGGCTCAATCCAGTCGGCGATATCCTTGAGCGGGACGGCCACGAGCGTGCGCGGACGCCGCTGTGCATCGCGCTTGCACCTAACGAGGCCCGCGCGTTCGAGCACATTAAGGTGCTTAGAGATCGTCGGCTGACTTAGGGCGAACGGCTTCATAAGTTCCGAAACATCCGCATCTCCGGATGCAAGACGAGCGAGGATTGCGCGCCGCGTGGGATCTGCGAGCGCTGAGAATGCCACGCTCAGGCGTTCAATCCGCATTTGCATTTCCACATAGCTATATTACCGCTTAGCGATATACAAAGTCAAGATATTTTCGCGATACCAGAATGAACAGCTCCGCCACTGGACGCGGCCTTCCCGCCCAAGGCGAAGATCGCGGCTCACTCCGAGCCTTCCGGCGATATCGGCGGCAACTGAAAATCGATGCCGCACATTTGATTCGAGTTGCAGGAAGGCTTGGACAAATTTTCCGCCCCTGGACATTGGAACGATCCGGACATGCTCGAAATCGGCAACGGCGGAATGAGCGATGAGAAGTATCGCACACACATGAATCCATGGAGCCCTAAATCATTTTCGATAGATTGCGAATCCGTCGTAGAGCGGAGCTTTTCGGCCGGCGGCGATGCGGACGGTGCGCGCCTGAATGGCGGCAAGGCCCACGGCTTGCGCGTACTCGTCGATCACGGGGCGAAGCTCGTTGTGAATCAAGTAGCCGCCCGGCGCGAGCATCGACTGAATGTTCGCCAACGCCAGCAGCAACTCGCGGTCGTTGAAATATACCAGAACGTTGGTCGCGACCGCGAGATCGTAGCGGCCGCGCCGACGCTCCGTGATGATATTGAGCTTGTCCGCAGTCACCGATCGGGCGATCTCCCGGCGAAGTTCGATTGTTTTCTCCAGCGGCTCTTCCGAATGCGCCGCGCCGATTTTATCGCCCAGTTGGCGGAAATAAGTCAGGTACTCGGCATCGCCTGGCGGCGAGAGAATGTGCAGCGCGGGCCGGCTGCGCCGCGGAAACTCCTGGAAAAACTGGATGACGCGGGAGTTGATATCGACACACTCGATGCGCGGATGTGCCGAGAGGCCCAGGCCAATCAACGCATCGGCAATCGCGTAGGGCTGGTAGGATTGCGGAGGAAAACGGTCGTCGAGCGAAGTGCGCGGAGCGAAGTCGAGGCCGGGACCGACGATCAGCACGCGCTCGAGCT
>JBDTAT010000338.1:0-8957 GCA_039924505.1 Bryobacteraceae bacterium | reverse complement strand
CCGTCTTTTCCGGGTTCAATTGATCTTAGTAGTTCGCTCCCAGCTCATAATACCTGAGTTATGCACCTTCGCGGGTGCGCATTTGAAGCTCACAGCGTAACGAACCATTTGGGGACCCCAGGAACATTGGGGTAAAACAGGGAATTGCGAAGTAGCCGCTTCGCAGAACCGACCCCAAGTAGGTCACCCAAATGGATACGAACGAAAACAAGCATAGCGACAAAACCCCCGCGAAACAAGGCCCGGAAGAGGCTGCGCCGGAGCCCAATAAAATCGGGGCTTCCACGCCCTACGATTTCAACGGTAAGAATCTGACGCCCTATGGCGGACTGCTACCGGTGATCACCATGCTGGAGAAACTCGGATTCCAGCCCTTGGTGGAACAGACCCTGACATCCAAACGGATTCCCCGTGCCATGGACCGGTACCGGTTCGTGTTGGGAATCGTGCTCGGCCTCTACATCGGTTTTCCGCGGCTGAACCAATTGCGCTTCATGGCACGCGACCCGATCCTGACGGGCATTCTCAAAGTCGGCAGGCTGCCGGTGCAATCCACCTTCTGGAGATTCGTGAATGCGCTGCACCTAAATGTCGCGCGGCAGATTCTGACCGTTATGCGGACCCTCCGCGAACGGGTCTGGGAGGCGGCCAACGTGAAACTGGAGGTCGTCACCATCGACACCGACACCACCGTGCATACGCTTTATGGACAACAGATGGGCGGCCGCAAGAGCTACAACCCGAAGAACAAAGGCAAGAAAAGTTATCAGCCGATGCTGACGTTTATCGCCGAGACGCGGGAATACGTCTGGGGCGAGTTGCGCAATGGCGACCGTCCCACCGGCAAACAGACCGGCGATCATCTGCGGAATGTGCATGCGGCCTTGCCGCCGGGCGTGAAACAGGTTAACGGCCGGGCGGATTCCGGGTTCTACTGCCGGGAAGCCGTCGAGGCTTATGAGGAATTCCACGCCCGGTTTGTGATCTGTGCGCGCAAGACTTCCCGCTTGGTCGAGCAACTGCGCCAGGCCCAGTGGAAGGAGTCGAAGAAGACGGATGCCGGCTGGGAGTGCGAATTCCGCTACCAGCCGGACGGATGGAGCCAGCCCTACCGGTTCGTGGCTCTGCGCTATGAGAAAGCGCGCGCGGAAACGGAAGCAGAAGAAACTGAGCAGTACCAGTTATTCGAAACCAGCCAGTACAAATACCGGGTCTTCGTGACCAACATGACGGATCCCATCTACTTCGTGGTCGGGTTTTACAACCAGCGCGGCGGTGCGGAAAACCTGATCAAAGAGGCCAACAACGATGCCGGACTGGCGGCGCATCCGTCGGGCCGCTTTGACGTGAACGGCAATCATTTCCAGTTGGCCATGCTGGCCTACAACCTGAACTGCTGGCTGATGCTGTTCAACCGCGAGCCGCAGGCCGACGCCACCCAACTGCGGCACACGACTCTGGCGACCTCGCGGCTCCGCTTCCTGTTTGTAGCGGCCAGGATCTGGCGGCACGCGGGCCGCACTGGGGTGCGCTACAGCGATCACTATGAGGAGAAGGGCGTGTTCGATCGGCTGATGGACCGGCTGCGGAAGATTGTGCCGCGCGCCCAGGGTTACGCGGCGGTGATGGTTCCGGCGCTGCGCTGAAAATAGATACCGGCCAGCCTCCGAACGCGGTGCATAGAAATTTATGCACGGGCGGCAAGCGCAACGGAGCCAGCAACTTCGGCGCGAGGCTTGGCGGGAACGGTCTCTCGGGAGGACGTGAAGCAGCGAAAATCGAACCGACCTACTCAACCGCGAGCGACATCAACCGAGCGAACCCGGACGCTCGGTACGCCGGTTGTGTGCATAAGTCAGGTGGCAACAACTCCCCTGCCATAGACGATGACATGCGGTTTTGTGGCCTTCCGTGCCTCTGGGGCTGGCTGAACACCAAGCAAGATCGCCTCTCCGGGCAAGGGAAAAGCAAAGCAGCCCGGCTGAAACCACAGGTCCATCAGGATGAAGCGATAGTCAAAACCAGTCGCATGAAGTGCCCCCGTTGCTCGAATCAGAACGACATCAAATCCGATTTCTACACGCCCGCGGTTCCGAACGCCAAATCCTATCAACGCATGGAATGCTGCGGCTATGCCTCGTATAACCTTCGCCAATGGGTCACTGAATGAAAAAGCCGGAACACCTCGGATCGGTCCCGATCAACGCCGGCACGGCAAAGGGCAAGGAATTCGGCGGAACCATGGTGAGGGGTAAGTTTGTGCCCAACGCGACTGCCGATATGGTCCGTGAGGTCGATCCGACCGGCGCCATCGTATCGCACCCCGTCCGGCGCTCCGGCTACGTTCACGAACGCCTCCACAGCATGTCAGGCCCGCAAAAGCTTGCGGATGAGCTGTACGACGCGGCCGAGAAGTTCCGCATGGACTTCGAACGGGCAGGCATGGCCGGCAACTACGCCCGCATGGACCTCTTCAAGACGCGTTCGGGCCAGACAGAGATGACCGACAAGGTGGCTGTCGCCAAGGTCAGGATCGCCAAAGCCCTGAAAGAACTCGGCAACGGCAAGGACGAGCCCAGCCTGTCGCAATCCGTGGTTTGGAATGTCGTCGGCCTCGGCATCACGCTCGAAGAATGGACCAATCTGGTCCGGGCCAGCGGCAAGGGCATGAATGCCGATAAGGCTTCAGGGATCTTCCACGTCTCGCTTGAGCGCCTTGCTCTCCATTTCGGCATGGTCGATATGGGCAGGCTGAAGTCCATCGGCAACGATCTGGCTTATGGGCGGCCCGTCAGAGACGTTTTCGAATTTGCAGCAGTGTTCGCTACCGCCCCCGAAGAAAAGTCCCTGATGGGCAAATTTATGGCTGCGGCGCAGAAGCGGTTTGGCAAGTTTGCATGAAGCACGATTGGACCTCATGTTCTTTAGGCAAAAACTTGGTAGCTGTTGCCTTGGTATCGCTGATTTGCATAATGGTGGCAGGAACAGCCATTTTCATCAGGACGGGCGGTTTGGATATGGGTGAGCTGTCACCTGAAATGGCTGAAAAAGCGACGGCGTGCCATGAACTCGGCATGGGCGCTGGACGCCTGATGAGCGGCGGAGAAGTCACCGCAGTCAAGTGCTACGAGCGATAACGGCGCTTTACCGAATACTGGCCGATACAACAATGCCGAAAACCGGAAGTGATCCGGTCGGGAGGTTTGGATTCCGTAGGTTACCTACTCTGACCGTTATCGGATACGGCCCACCTGGACCCGTAAACCGAGCCTTCATATCGACATCGAATTTCCAGAGATCGATATTTGGAAGCGTTAACATTACGACAGGGTCACCAGCCTTAAAATCTGTCTTGACAAGAGGAGTGATGGCTAGAAGTCCGCCTCCACATCGCTTGTATTCTTCGCCGAGCTTTTCGACATGAGCCCTGTTCATGGAGTCAGTCACCCCGGCAATCATCGTAGGGGTAACGCCGGCACATGTGTTAACGAGTTGACCGATGTATTTGGTCTCTCTAACAAATAGGCGCGCGTCGGCTCCATTGGCTCTAAGCATTCGGTCCATAAAACTAGGGAGAGCAATTGCAAAGCCTTCACTTGTACCATTGAACTTTTCTGCCGGTTGTTGCGACAGCGAAGAATAAGGTATTCGTGCGGGCGGCCTTGTGGTTGCTGGTGCCTCCGTAATTATAGGAGGTTTTGCGACGCCGCATCGCGACGAAAAAGCTTTGAAGGACGGGTCCTGGGGATTTATTTCAAGAATCGTCGAGAGCCCATTAGATAAGGTTAGTTCGATCAGGATTGTGTGGGCATTGATTACATCGGCAATGCTCCCCGCACTCTTGGCGGCGCTCCACAGGCTTAAGAAATCTGAAATGTGTCCTTCTTGTGACTTGGAACTTGATGGCGTGTTTATTGCAGAAAACGCTTCTTGCTTGGATCGCGCAGTAAAGAAAATGACAGCCACGTTTCGATAGTCCTCTTCGGAGGAGACCTGAATTGGTGGTTCTTTATCGATCCTGACCCTCATGTCAACCCACGGCTTCTGATGGCCAGCAGCAACTATTATGGCTCCAATCAGACCCCCGGGAACCACCCTTTGGCCGTAATCATTTTGTTTAAACCCAATGTCGGAATCAGAGTGATAAACGACTTTGAACCCCAGAGCCTCCGTGTCGCAAGTGGCGGTGGTCTCAAGTTCGCCGAATGGTTTCCCTTGCACGATTGCTGATTTCGATAGGATGGCGCTGAATTCCTTCTGATCTGACATTCGATCTGTTGAATTATTGATAATCCAGATGTTCCGGGAGCTGTTGGTCGATTCTTGGGATGTGGGCGGATCCGAAGATTTTGGATCGGGCGTGTGGCTATTGGGCTGAGGTGCGGTTTCGGGCTTTTTGGCGAGCATTGCTGAGATGATGGCGTCCGAAACTCCCTGCTGCTTCAAAATGATGACGGCAGAGGATCCGGTACTGTAGCTCCCGGGCTGCGTCTGGATCATTTGGATGATGAGGGGCGCGCCAAGATCGTTCTTAACCAACTTTGCGATGGCATCATTGGTCAGCGTTTCGGACTGTTGGGGGATTGCAGTAATGGCCGCGAACAAGAACAGCGAACAATTAAAAAACGTACGAACAAGCACAGATCGGTGCCATGTTGGGCGCATAAAATTGACCATCCTTCAGAAGATTATACATGGAAAGATCGCCAGTTCTTCGGAACATAAAGGCGTCATGATGATTTTAATTGACGTCTCCTGCCCGTAAAGGGTAAGTTACGTCAGACTGACAAAGACTGTCGCCCCTCCCCAAATCAAAGCACGCCGAAGTTTCACCGTGAAACATTCATAGGTTGTGCAGGGGTCCAAATCTCAAAGGCTTAGGGTTTAGCTGAATGCCTTTCAAAAAGGGCCAATCTGGTAATCCGGGTGGCCAGCCAAAGAACAGGGTTTGGCGCGACGCCATCGAGCGGGCGATCAATCGCCGCGCTGGCAAGTTGGACCTCCAAGGCATTGACGATCTCGCCGACAAACTGCTCGACACAGCCTTCGCTGGCGACATGATGGCGATGAAGGAATTCGGCGACCGTATCGAAGGCAAGGCCATTCAAGCCATCGAACATAGCGGCTCAATCGCCCGCACCCACGAAGAAGAACTCATTAACCTCGACAACCCGGAACCCGATGACACCGACCGAGAGGGAAATACGCCTCCGGTTGCGGAATGACTTCGAATATTATGCTCCCCGTTGCTTAAAGATCAGGACCAAAAGCGGCGCGATGCAGCCCATGCGGCTGAACGCCGCTCAGATTTACCTGCACCAGAAGCTTGAGGAACAAAAGGCCAGAACGGGCCGTCACTTTCAACTGCGTCAGCCACCCGCGCATGCGCCCCCAAATCGCCGCGGAAGGTTCCCTGCACCTTCTTCAGCAGCTTGCCGGTCCGCCCATCCGGCGCCAATACGCACGCCACCACGGTCTCTTTATGTGCGTCCAGGCCGCACAGGCGGCGAAAATAAATGGACATTCCTTTACGTGCTACTGGCCCGCAAGCCAGCGCAACATTCTCTGCTCCCTGAAGAGTCCCTGCCAGCTTCACAAACCGGCGCGAGGCGCCAGACGGCTAACGGCTTATATCGCTGTGGGCTGCTTCCATTCTCGCAGGAGCCCGTTTTCATCCCCTCTAGTGTCGGGCGCGAAGCGGCCGGCATCTGGCGTGATCGGCATAGGGGCGGCGGTCGCCCGCCGCCCCCTGCCACACTACCGTGCGTACGGGTCCGTACACGGCGGTTCGAGTCGGTTGCGCTAACACTCCTCGAACAATGATGGAAGTCCGAGCGATTTGAAGTATGCATTAGAAAGGCCCGCGGCCAGGGCCCTGGCCTTCGCGAGATACCAACGGCCGCGACCGCTGCCGGCGGTATTACTCGCCAGCGGCTCTCGCGCCCCCAGTTCCAGTAATGCTGCCCGGCGACGGCGTGGTGTTTTCCACTGCCGCCGCATTGCAGTCCGGAGTCGCAACCGGACCCAGCGGGTTAAACCAATCAGCACCTCGGGCGTTTCGCAGAAACCGAAATAGCTGCGCCAGCCCCGCATATACGGAGCCAACTCCTCCATCGTGGTTTCGATACTGGCCCCTTTGGCCCTTCGCGTGATCTCCCGGATTCGTTGTTTAAACCGATCCAGAACCTTCGGCGCAATGACGCGCTTGACCTCTGGACCGGCCGTAAAGCTGAGCCCGAGAAACTTTCGCTCCTGCGGTCGCCCTACCGCACTCTTCGTTTCGTTCACCTTGAGCTTGAGCTCTTGAGTGATGAATCGCGTGATGCGCTCCATCACCCGTTGACCCGCCTTTTCGCTCCGAACGTAAATGTTGCTGTCGTCCGCGTAACGAACAAAACGAAGTCTTCGGCGCTCCAACTCCCGGTCGAATTCGTCGAGCACGAGATTGCTGAGCAGTGGCGAAAGTGGACCTCCTTGCGGAGTCCCTTACACGCTCGGGCTGACCAACCCGTTCTCCATCACCCCGGCATTCAGGAATGTCCGGATGAGTTTCAACAGCCGCTTGTCCTCGACTCGTTTGGCGATCTGACCCATCAGTTTGTCGTGCGAAACTCGGTCGAAGAATTTCTCGAGGTCGAGATCCACGCACCAGCCGTAGCCTTCGGCGATATACTGCTGCGCCTGGGCCACCGCCTCTCCAGAACCTGCATCACCGCCTGCTGGATGAATCGATCCAGTACCGTTGGGATGCCAGGCTTTCGTACCCCTCCGTCCGGCTTGGGGATTTCCACGGGATTTCCACCCGCCTCCTTCAACGCTGCCTTCAAGTTTTCTCACTCACATACTTCCTCCATCAATCGATTCGTGCGGGCTGGGCTTTCGGATCCATTCCTCGCCCCGAACGATTCAGTCCCTTCCCTTCCCGCCTCTCGGGCTTCACCCGTCAGCGCAGAGGAGAAGTCCGGTTGGGTCTGGATATTCCGCTGCTTGTCGTCCTTGAGATTCATGGCCTACTGGCCGCTCCTTCTCGTTCGGGCCTTCGGCCATCGTTCCCGGCTTGGCCTATCCAGTGCTCTGCCTTTCGACAGCCTCAGTCCGTTACGGACACGAAGCAGATCTCCTGGGGTAAACTCAGCCGCCTTCTGTGCACAGTCGCCACATCTACGCTTCGCACCTTTGATGGATACGGACTTCGCGGTAAGTTGCCCGCTCGTCCGGCGCTGGCGCCTGGTATCCGGTTTTTGTCCATCGACTCGCACATTTAATCCATGCTTCTTTCGGACCCCGCCTCGCGGCGATAGCCCTTGTATCATCACTAGGCCGTCACCTCCATCAGGTTGGCCGGAGGATTTGCACCTCCAAACTGCTGAACATGCCCAGCACACAACTAAACCGCTACGCGGTAATCGGCAGACCCGGGCAGCTGTGACAGAGTGGCGGGCAGCGGGAACTTGAGCAACACTGGAACCGGTTGTTAGCGCAACCGGAAACCAATCTCAAGGAGCATCGCATGACACCGTTACGACAACGCATGACCGACGACATGCAGTTGCGCAATCTCGCGCCCGCCGCTCAAGGAAACTATATCCATCCTGTGGCCTCGTGGGCCAGCTATTACAGAACCAGCCCGGAACATCTGGACCTGGAAGATCTGCGCCAGTTCCAGTTGCACATGCTCAGCGACCGGAAACTGGCCCCGGAAACGATCAACGGATTTGTTTCGGCCATCAAGTTTCTCTACCAGCTCACGCTCGAGATGCCGTGGACCGATGCGCAGTTTCCGCGCGCGCCGTCCGCGCACATTGCCGGTGGTCCTCAGCCAGGACGAAGTCGCGATCTTTTTCGATTACATCCCCAGCCTGCGCTATCGCGCCTGTCTGATGACCTGCTACGGAGCGGGATTGCGCATCCCGGAAGCCGTGGCGCTAAAAATCTCCGACATCGATTCGCACCGCATGCTGATCCGCGTCGAACAGGGCAAGGGCCGCAAAGACCGCTATGCAATGTTGTCCCCCCGGCTGCTGGAAGTGCTGCGGATCTGGTGGCGCGCCTCGCGTTCCCCCGATTGGCTGTTCCGCTCCTGGCGCACCGGACGCCACCTGAGCGCGGCGCAACTGCAACTGGCCTGCCGGGAAGCGTGGCTGCGCTCCGGACTGCGCAAGAAAGTGAGCGCCCACACCCTGCGCCACAGCTTCGCCGCGCACCTGCTGGAAAACGGCACGGATATCCGGGTTATCCAGGTCCTGCTGGGCCACTCCCGCATCGATACCACGGCGCACTATACGGCCGTGTCGCCGCAGGTCGCCGGCCACACGCTCAGCCCGCTGGACAGGCTGGAACACAAAGACAAACCGGCGTATCCGGCCAAAGCCCGGCGCTGACGATGCCGCGGCCAGCCTTCGAGCTGGCCGGTATTTTTCGGCAACACGGCGCCGCCTACCGGGCAGCCCGCAAACTGCCGCTGCAGCAGTTGCCCGTGATGCGCGCACTCGAGGTCTGCCGCACGGCGGCGCTCGGCGGCCATGTCGAACAATGCGGCCAGTGCGATTACACCCGCATCTCCTACAACTCCTGCCGCAACCGTCATTGCCCCAAGTGCCAGAACACGGAGCGCGCCAAGCGGCTCGCAAGCAGGAAAGCCGAACTGTTGCCGGTCGAATACTTCCACGCTGGTTGCCGGCTATCGCACTGCCATCCCTGCAGTGGCCGGTCCAACTGTGTCCACCCCTGCCAAACAGATCCCAACCACGCCCTTCGCTCCGCACGCCCCGCGTTCCCGGCTGGCCGCAACCGTCCGGCGGACCGCATTCCCCCGCCCCGCTTCCCAAGCTCAGCGGCGGAAAATCGTCTTCTTCCCGGAGTCCCCTGCTCAGGCGGTCCATTCAAATCCCATAACCGGCCGTTCCGGTGCGGTTTAGTTCACTGCCCGGTTGCACCGGCTGGCGGTGCCCACGATC
>JBDTAT010000337.1:0-5040 GCA_039924505.1 Bryobacteraceae bacterium | reverse complement strand
GCGTATCTGATGCGCCAGATGCAGCTGCTGAAAGGACCGATTCCGGCCGACGATGCCGCGTCGCTGCTGCTATGGGGCGAAGACGGCGCCGCAGTCGATTGCGCCCGCGGCGATTTCGACTACACCTTGCCGGGGGGGCGGGCCGAAGTGATCCGTCGTGCGCCCTGGTTCCTGGTCCTGTCGGCGTTCACGGCGCAGGTGATACAGAGGCGCTGGATCCAGGACCGCCAGAATTTCGTCAGCGTGTTTCGCGACGGCACGGGGTTAATTGCGGGCGGCGGCAACACGAAACTACAGCCAAGCTGGAGTAACTTCACCGTCGGCGACGAGAGTCTGCTTGAGCGCAGGCCGGGCGACGAAGATCCGGTCTTCATTCCGCCGTTGGGGCTGCATCACGTGCCGGAGGCTGCGCGCCTACTCGACGACGGCCGGCCCGGCGTCGAACTGGTCTACTCCGACCGGGACGGAGGCAAGCACCGCGGCCGGATCCGGTTGCAAATCGTCAACCGGGACCGTCTGAGGTACACGCTCGAAGGCGACTCCGCTATGGCCGCGCACTTCACCATCCTGCCGCGCATGGGCCAGCCGGTGAAAACCGCCGTCGGGCAGACGGCGGATCTCGGGGCCACGCCGTTCCATTGGCAACCCGGGGCCTGGATCGAGCATGCGGGCGTTCGCTTCCCGCTGCCGCCGGGGACGACCGCGCGCTGGCCGGTGCTGCCGCACGATCCCTATACGAAGGACGGCCACGCGGAACCCGAGGAGGGCCGGCTCGTAATCGATTTGCCTGCGGCCGGCGAGCATACCATCGAAATTGAAATCCGCGCCCGCGAGGCCGGCGCAGCGCAATCAAATAGTGTGAGATCGACATATCGAACCGGTTACTCCCGATGAACCGGTTCTGACGGGTAGTCTTGGCCTGCTGAAGGGAATTGCCGGGAACAGATGTTCACCGGCGGAGTGGTCTTCGGCGGCACGTTTAATGGCAATCCAATATCGCTCGCCGGCGCGAACGCGTGCCTGGAAGAGTTGGCGCGCGCCCGCGGCATTCCGTTGCAGGTGACGGGCTTCGGCGCGGCGCTGGCGTTGCATTTCACCCCGGCGGAAAAACCAGCCGATTAGCGCGACACGCTAGCTGACGACCCGGCGCGCCTGCGGCGCTTCCTCTATCGGTCCCAGGAGGAAGGTGTGATCCTGATCCCGGACGGCCCCCTATACGTTTCGGCCGCGCACACCGCGGAAGACGTAGTAGAAACACTGGCCGGATTCGACCGCGTCTTCGAGACGCTTTAGGTCCATGGCGGCGTGATTTGGTGCTTCTCCGGACCGCTCCCTGCGGTCGCGGCTCGGAATTGGCTGAACTGAGCCGCGCGCAAGCGAGCGGTTGTATCCGCAAACATTAATGCCGCTGTGGTTTTAATTAGAGCCAGTATTGCCACTGGTGCGCCAGGATGACGAAGGCGCACAGGCACGCGTTTGTGACGGCATGCGTCCAGATCAGATCTCCCACGCTTTTGGTTCGGACCATCCACGCGTTGTAAATAATCCCGGTGGCCAGGCCGACATCCCAGAAGGGACCGTGCTCGGAGGCGAACAACGTCGCGGTTATCCAGAACGATGCCGCGGCGTACGTGCCCAGGCGAATGGACTGAAAGTCCGGCGAAATGAGCCAGCGCATCAGCCACGCGCGCCAGAACAGCTCTTCAACAATGGGCACAATCAAAACCGCGCGCGCCGACCGGAACACCAGAACGAGTGGATTTTGAAGTCCGGCGGTGGAGAGCGAACTCTGCACCGTTCCGGTGAGCGCATTTTGGAACAGCCAGAAGCCGCGGTAGTGTGGCCACAACAAATCGGGCGCAATCCACAGCGCGAAGACGCCCGCCCCCACCAGCGTGGCTGCAACCGGCCGCGAAACGCGTAAATCGATGACCTGCCGCGAGCAGAACCATAGGATCGCGGCCATGACGAAGAACCACGCCACCGCATCCGCGGTATCCGGCAGCCCGATCCACTTCCCCGCCCCCAGCAAAAGCAAGAACGCCGCGAACGGAATCACATATGGGGCCGACGGATTCCGGCGCAACTCCGCGAACCAACCGGGCATCAGCCGATCTTCGCCATCAGATCGTGGATCTTCGACTGCTCGTCCTTCGAAGGCTTGTCTTGCAACGCAACCCCCAGCTCTTTTTTCGCACCCGCTTTATCGCCCTTCTGATAGAGCGCCATGCCCAGATGATAGTGGAAGGTCGGATTCGACGGCCTCTGAACGGTCAGGTCGCGGAAAATTCCAACGGCGTTGTCGTTCAGGTTTTTCTTCAGGTATACCCAGCCAAGCGTATCGCTGACATTCACGTCGCTCGGGGCCTTCCGCTTCGCCCGTTGCGCCATCGTGAGCGCCTGGTCCAAGTCGGCGCCTTCGTCGGCCTTCATGTATGCGACATTGTTAAGCGCGATGGGATTGTCTGGATCCAGTTTCAGCACTTGCTCGTAGACGGGCGTGGCCTGATCGCGGCGGCCCGTGCCATCGAGCAGCAGGGCCAGATTCAACAGCGGCGCGGGGCTGTTGGGACTCAACGCGCTCGACTGGCGAAAATTCTCGATCGCCTGGTTCACGTCGCCCTTCAACCGGTAGGCTTCGGCCACCTTATAGTAAAGATCGCCCGATTTCGGATTCTTAGCGATCAGCTCCCGATAGATTTTTATCGCGTCGTCGTATTGCTCACCCCGCGCCTCAATGTTAGCGAGCGCCAACTTGAAGTCGTTGCGGTTCGGCTCCTTCTGAATCTCGCTTTCCATAATCTGCACCGCGTTCTTATAGCGGCCCTCGCCGACCTCGGCTTCCACCACGCCAACCAGACCGCGCGCGTCACCTGGACTTTTCTGGTGCAACTGTTCGAATGTGGCTTCGGCAGTTTTATAATCCTTCTCGAGATAGGACAAATATCCAAGCTGATAGCGGGCATCGTCGGAGTTGGGATAGGCCTTAACGATCGCCTGCAATTCGGTGCGCGCCTTCTCTTTTTGCCCCATGCCCAGCAGGTCGCTGGCGTGAATCAGATGCGCTTGCAGATTGGCCGGCTCATAGCGCAACGCTTCCTCAATTTGGGCGCCCGATTTCGCGAACTCACCCTTGTTCAGCAAAATCTGCGCCAGCACCACCTTCGCTGGAACGAAATCCGGACGCAGCTTAATTGCTTCCTGCAACTGGAGGACGGCTTGGTCCCGGTCACCCTTGGCGAGAAACGCGCGTCCGAGATTGAAGCGTAGCGCCGGACTGTCCGGACTTTTCTGCACTAAGGATTGCAAGTTGTCGATCGCCATCTGCACCTGCTGCGGATTGCCGGTCTGCAGTTGCAGCGCCGACCGCATCTCAATCGCTTCGGCGTCTTTCGGATTGTCCTTCAGAATGGCGTTCACCAGCTGCGCCGCATCGGTTTTTTTGTCCCGGACCAATAACACTTGCACCATGCGCTTCTGGTAGAGGCCCTTATCCTTGCCGGCGGCCTCGATACCTTCCCGATACTGTTGCGATGCGCCATCGAAATTGCGCGTGCGGAAATAAAAATCCCCGACCATCGCATGGCCCATCGGGAATTCTTTCGGGTCCGCTAAAACACGCTGCAAAGTGGCTTGGGCGTCCGCCGGCCGCTGCGCCGCGTAATAGTGCCCCGCCAACTGCAACAGATACTCCGCCTGCTTGGGATTGTTTGCCACCTTCTCCAGCAGAATTTTTTCCGCATCCGCCGCCTGATTGTGCTTGATGTAGTAAACGTACAGCGCATCGTAGAGCGGCGCATAAGTTTTCTGCCGCGCAATCGTCTGACGGGCCAGTTGCTCGGCTTCCGGAAACCGGTTATCCGCAATGAGGGCTTGCACCAGCGCGAGAGTCAGATCCGGCTGGAAGGCTTTCACATCGTTGGCGGCCTCGAAATTCTTGATGGCGCCGGCCAGATCGTTGTTGGCTAACGCGATGTAACCGGATAGCCGGAGGCCATCGTAGGATTTTGGATTCCGCTTCAGCAGCGTGTCCCTCAAATCCTGCACTTCCTTTAAAATCGGCTTGCGATTCCGCGTGTCGCTGGTATATGCAGCCAGATAGATGTCCGCCAGCCGACCGGACGCGTCCGCATTGTTCGGTTCCAGTTCCACGGCGCGCTGGAGCGCCCGCACGGCCTCCCCATAGGCGGAAAGCTTGATGTCGGTGAGGCCCAACCGGTAATACGCTTCGCCGAAACGGGGATTCTTTTGCAGAGCGCGCCGGTACATAATCGACGCCTCCTTGTATTTCCCCAGGTCGAACATCCGGTTGCCATACTTCAGATGGTTCTGCGCCTGCACTACCGGGTCGCGGGTGCAAGCTGCGGACGCCAGCAGAATTGACGCGATCGCAATGGACAAACTCAGACGTTTCATACATTTCCTCGGTGGATTAGTCCCTCTCAGTTCAACATAATCGCACCCGCGGCGCAATGAGCCGGCAGAACCATCCGCATGGAACGAAAGTTCCGGCGAGGTACTAACACGGGGCTATTTGGATCGCAAGAGAACGCCATCGAGAAATCTCCCGGGATAAGGGGGATCGCCGCCGATGCCTCCGCCAGGTCCCTATGCGCCTTGCCAAAACGCGGATACAGACGGAGGGCTGCGCGGCCACGTATCGCCGATGCTCCCAATGTTCGGATAGGGACGGCGCGACTGGGAATGGCCCGGTCCGAGCAGTTGACGGGGAACCGGGTTGAGGTTATTGTTCATCTGCAGGTGATTGCTTTTGGCGCCGACGTAGCCGACCTCCACGAGGTGTTGCTGGGCAGCTCTGTCTGGATATTGAAGCTCCACTGCTGGCTGTAAGGAATCGGATAATCACGCGGCAGCCAGGAGACGCCGGTCGCCGGGGTTAATACGAGCGGACCGCTGCTGTTATAGACCGGGAATGCGGTGCTGAGCGTCAGCGGGAAAGTCACGCCGCCGTCACCGGTCGGGTTAGTTATCGAGCTGCCCCAGGGCCCCTGGGCGAAGGGGGCACCGCCAATGGTGTTC
>JBDTAT010000336.1:0-2926 GCA_039924505.1 Bryobacteraceae bacterium | reverse complement strand
GGTCTTCACGTAATTCTCCTTGGAGATGGTAATCTTCACGCCACTGAGAATTGTAGCGCGGCGCCGCGCGGGGAACGGGCCCTCCTCCGAGGGTGCAGTCTAGCCCGCCCGAGCCGTCCCGCGAACGCCGCTGTATTTGTTAACACCGGATCGGCGCGCAATGTTGCGTGTGTTTGGCGGAACGCAACCCACGAGTCTTATAATCGGGAAGGTATCCAAATGCTTATGCGCATGCGAACAATTCTTCCCGCTCTCCTGGTCTGTTGCGGCCCTCTGCTGGCGCAATATGGCTCCATTCAGGGACTGGTCACCGATACAACCAAGGCGGTCGTCCCGGGGGCGCAAGTCACGGTTACCAACACGGCCACCGGCGTCAACACCACGGTGGAGACCAACGCGAGCGGACTGTATAACGCGGCGTTCGTAACTCCAGGGCGCTATAACGTGGCCGCGGCCAAGCAAGGCTTCGCGGCGTCGCGGCGGCAGAATTTGACGGTGGATGTCGACGAGACCGCGCGCGTGGACTTCACGCTCAACCTGGGAGCGGTCGCAACCACCGTGGACGTCTCGGGCGCCGGATCGGTGGTGGATACCGAGACGTCGACGGTCGGGCAAGTGATCGGCAATAAGCAGGTGGTGGAGCTGCCGCTGAATGGCCGCAATTATCTGCAACTGGCGCAACTGACGAGCGGGACGGCGCCGGCCAACGGAACGCGCTCGGAAAGCCAGGGGCAGATTAGCGCGCTGGGCCAGCACGGTTTGCAGACCAACGTGATTCTCGACGGCGTGGACAACAACTCGCGATTTTCGGGCGGCCAATTGGGTTACGAGGCGCAGGCGGTAACGCCATCGATCGATTCGGTGGCGGAGTTTAAGGTGGTGACGAACAACAACTCGGCCGAGTACGGTTACCGGATGGGCGGAACGGTGATTGTCGAAACCAAGTCGGGAACGAATGGGGTTCACGGCTCGGCGTATGAATTCCTGCGTAACGACAAGCTGGATGGAGCGAATTTCTTTGCCGTGGGACAGCCGAAGCCGCCCTTCAAGCAGAACCAGTTTGGCGGAACGGTAGGCGGACCGGTGATCAAAAACCGGACCTTCTTCTTCGGCAGTTACGAGGGCACGCGCATCCGCCAAGGCACCAGCGCCATCAGCACGATTCCAACCGACGCCGAGCGCAACGGGAATTTTTCCGCCGCGACCGGGGTGATTTACGACCCGGCGACGACGCAAGCGAACGGCTCGGGCGGCTACACACGGTCGCCGTTCCCGGGGAACGTGATTCCGGCGAGCCGTTTCGACCCGGTGGCGCAGAAAGTCGTGAATCTCTATCCATCGCCGAACCTGCGGGGCCTGACGAACAATGAATTCTTTTCCGGCTCCGACCAGAACGATACGAACGAAGTGGATACGCGCCTCGACCATAACTTCACCGAAAACCAGCGCATGTTTGTGCGCTACAGCCGGCGCGATAACACGCAGTACACGCCCGGCAATCTGCCGGAGCCGGCCGATGGGGCGACGTCGCAGACGGTAAATCTGATTGCGAATAGCGGCGTGGTGAGCTTCAATTCGACGCTTTCGCCGTCGCTCAACAACGAAGCGCGGGTGGGCGTCACGCGCGTGGATTCGGTGCTGGATATTCCGTTCACCACGAATTACAACACGCAATTGGGAATTTTGGGGGTGCCCAATCTGGGCAGCGACAACCA
The DNA here is from genome assembly GCA_039924505.1 of Bryobacteraceae bacterium. GTDB lineage: Bacteria > Acidobacteriota > Terriglobia > Bryobacterales > Bryobacteraceae > JBDTAT01. The sequence continues at coordinate 1,211 of JBDTAT010000336.1, read as the reverse complement.
GCGGGGCATGACGCGCTTTACGCCCACCGGGTTTTCCGAAATCGGCGCCCGCAGCTTCTGGCCGAATACCAACAATCTGAATGTGGAGCAGTTCAACGACACCGTCTTGTGGACGCACGACCGGCATATCGTAAAGATGGGTTTTTCCTTTCTCCGCGAGAACATTTACCGGCTGGCGACCCGATTCGCACGCGGCCAGATGGCGTTTGACGGGTCGTTCACGCAGGACCCCAACAATCGCGGGAAGAGTGGGAACGCGATCGCGGATCTGCTGCTGGGATTGGCAAGTGGCGGGACTATCGGGAACGAGAATGGGGAGAACGTGGTGTCCCATAACTACTCGACCTTCGTGCAGGACGATTGGAAAATCACGGCGCGCCTGACGCTGAATCTTGGGCTGCGCTGGGATCTGTTCGAGCCGCCGTCGTACCCGGATTCGACCGTGAGCCGGCTGGATATTTTCCCCGGAAGCCCAACCTACGGGCAGTTCCAGTATCCGAAAGGCGGGCACGATTGCGGCTGCCAGTTCGACTACAAGAATTTCGCGCCGCGCGTGGGATTCGCCTGGCAGGCGCTGGCGAAGACCGTCGTGCGCTCCGGCTTCGGGATGTTTTACGGAGTGCCGGACGCGATTTCGCAGGATGGCAACAGCCCGTTCGCGAACCAGGCGCCGGCGTTCACCGAAATCAGTTTTCCGACGGATCGATTATTGCAGCCAGCATTGGTGGTTTCAAACGGCTTTCCCACCGGGTTGCTGCCGGCGACCGTCTTGGAGCCGAACACCGCGGCCAGAGCCGCCTACTCGTATACTCCGACGCAATATGCCATGGAGTGGTTCGCCGACGTGCAACAGGAACTGCCGGGGGATTCGGTGCTGACGCTGTCGTATCTAGGCTCGGGCACGCGGCATCTTGCGACCTCGCTGAATGTGAACCAACCGCTGGTTCCGGGACCGGGATCGGTGCAGTCGCGCCGTCCGCTGCCGTTCTTTGCGGGAATTTCTCTGGCGACGCCGCTGGGGGACGCGAGTTATCAGGCGGCTGCGGTGAAGCTGGAGAAGCGTTATACCAGCGGGTTGAGTCTGCTCGCGTCCTACACGTATTCGCATTCCATCGACGATGTCGGTGAGACCGATTCGAACGCGCAGGGCAACGGGGTCCAGAACAATTACGACCTGGTGCGGAATCGTGGCAATTCGACCTTCAATATTC
>JBDTAT010000335.1:0-6068 GCA_039924505.1 Bryobacteraceae bacterium | reverse complement strand
TTTCCAGCCGACGGAATCGCGACTTTGCGCACGCCCAACTCCACGCACATCGAGATCGCGCACGACAGGCCCCGCGCCTTGAACGATCCCGTCGGATTGATGCCTTCGTCCTTCACCCACAAATCATCGGCGCCCACCCGCCGGCCGAGGCGCCGCGTTTCGATGAGCGGCGTCATGCCCTCGCCGAGCGATGTCACCGCCTCCGGCTTGCTCACCGGCAACACCGGCGCGTAACGCCACATGCTGGATGGCCCGTTCGCGATCGAGTCGCGGTTCCAGCTCTGGCGCGCCTTTTCCAGATCGTAACGCACTAGCAGCGGCCCTCCGCATTCACAAACATTGTGAACCTTGCCCGCCTCCCGTTTCGTCCCACAGACACTGCACTCCAGATGCGTCACGGTAGTCATCAACCGCCATCATAGAGTTTCGGGGACAGTCTACACAACCTTGAAACAGCTCGCCCTCGAAATTCCTGCACGTTGCGCCTACCGGCCGCGTCAGTTGTAATAGAACCGTACGACGCATGCCTGCCTCTCTGACGACGCTCCTCTTGACCCTTCTGCTCACTTTCCCCGCCATCGCCGGCGAGTATGCGGTTCTCTCGAACGGCTTCCGCCTTCACGTCGATAGCCATCGGACCGCCGGCGGCCTTGTGCAATTGCAGATCAATCAGGGAGCCATGGAACTCCCGGCCGATCAAGTCGTCCGGTTCGAGGAAGAAGACTACGTGGCAGCCCCTCCGCCCGCGCCCGCCGCCGCGTCTCCGCAGCCAGCGCCCGCACCCTCCGACCCCAAGCAGATGGTCGCCCAGGCCGCCCAACGCGCGGGTCTTCCTGCCGCCTTCGTTCAAAGTGTTGCGGCCGTCGAGTCCGGCTATCACGCCAACGCCGTCTCTCCCAAGGGCGCGATTGGCATTATGCAATTGATGCCCGGCACCGCCGCCGATCATGCCGCCGACCCGAACGATCCGCGCCAAAACGTCGACGCCGGCGCCATGCACCTGCGCGAATTGCTGCTGAAATATCACGGCGACATGGTGAAAGCGTTGGCCGCATATAACGCCGGGCCCGGCGCCGTCGATCGATACAACGGCCTCCCGCCCTATCCCGAAACCCAAGCCTACGTCCAGCGCGTCCTCAGCCTCTACGAAAAAGCGCAACGCTAATCTCCCGCCGCACTTGCAATCCGAAACCGCGTAGAATCCGTATAGGCGTGTAGCATGAGCAAACGGTTCTCGATTCTGGCGTTCGTTGCCGCCGGTTTCCTTACGGCGCATCCCATGGGCAATTTCAGCGTCAGCCACTACGCGAAGCTGCAGGTATCGCCCCAGGGCGTCGATGTCGAATACGTTCTGGATCTCGCCGAAATCCCAACCTTTGAACTCCTGCGCGATTGGAAGCTCGACGCGCATAGCCCGCGGCCGGAGTTGTCCCGCCGCGCATCCGAACAGGCGCGCGTCTGGACAAAGCATCTCGACTTCACTGCGGGCGGCCATCGGCTGACCCCGCATTTCGAAAGCGCCACGCTCGTCATCGCCGACGGCGCCGGCGGTTTGCCGATCGCCCGCATCTCGACACGCCTGCATCTTCCCGCCGCTCCGGGGCGCCTCGAGTACGATGACCACAACTATCCCGATCGCGCCGGGTGGAAAGAAATCGTCATCGCCGCCGAATCCGGCGCAACCATCAAAACCGCCAGCCAGGATAACATCGACCGCAGCCACGCGCTCACCGTTTATCCCGCCGACCCAACTCTGGCGCCTCCGCAGGACCTGCGTGCGGCCATTAACTGGATTGGCGGGGCCACATCCGTGCGTCCGCTACTGGCCACGGCCGCACCCGTGATTGCTCGCGTCGCACAACCAAAAGCGCCTGCCGCCGCTGCCGCGCCCTCTGCTCCTGCATCGGCCGCCAACGCCCCCAAAGCCGCGGCCGGCACAGTAGTGCGCGGCGACTTTCTCTCGAAGTTACTCGGCCAGCGCGACCTCAGCATCGCCACGATTCTCTTCGGATTGCTGGTCGCCTTCGCCCTCGGAGCCATGCACGCGCTCTCGCCCGGCCACGGAAAAACCATCGTCGCCGCTTACCTGGTCGGCTCGCGCGGCACCGTCGGCCACGCGCTGTTTCTCGGCGGCATGGTCACCTTCACCCACACCATCAGCGTCTTCGCCCTCGGCCTAGCAACTCTGTTTCTCTCCGAGTACCTTGTGCCGGAGCGCATATTCCCCGTCCTCGGAGCAATTTCTGGACTGTCAATCGTCGTAATCGGCGCATCGCTGCTCTACAAACGCGCCCGCATCATGCGCGCCCACAGCCATCCGCCCCACGTCCACACGCACGACCACCACGATCACGCGCACGGCCACCATCACGATCACGGCCCGCACAGCCACACTCACGTTCCCGAGGGCGACATCACACTCGGCAGCTTGATCGCGCTCGGCGCCAGCGGCGGCTTGGTCCCTTGCCCGTCCGCTCTGGTTCTGCTGTTGAGCGCGATCGCTCTCGGCCGCGTCGGACTGGGGTTGACGTTGCTGGTAGCTTTTAGCCTAGGTCTGGCGGTAGTGCTGATGGCCATCGGCGTAGTGGTGCTCTACGCAAAGCACCTGCTGCCCGACACCGATAAGGCCGCGCGCCACCCCGCGTTCCGCCTGCTTCCGGTGCTCTCCGCCGCCGTAATTGTGTGTCTCGGATTACTGATGACCGGTGTTTCCCTGGGCTGGGTCCAACCCAACCGCTTCATCGGCTAAGAGAAGTCAGCAAACCGGCGCCAACCTCGAAATTCCGCCGCCTTTGCGGAAATTCGTTGGCGGGCTCCGCTTTGCCGACCGGTACCCGTACCGGTTCGCTCCTCTCCGTGCCAACGGGAAAGTTCTGCAGATTCGCGTTTTGGCTAATGTTTGCGCGCGTCGGGAGCGCCTCGAACTTCAGCGAATCGCAACAACGCCGCGCCTGTCACGGAGCGGTTTTTGTGGGTTACAAAGAGACCTGTTTGGTTCCGGCAACGCCGTGTGAAAGGAGCGGTCAGGCGCCCATCTACTTCGCGGCCACCTTCACCATGAAGTACGTGATCTGCTGGCCCGGTTGCACCAACACCCGGTGCGGCGTATTTGCCGGAATCCGCAGAATGTCGCCCGGCCCCACTTTCTGCCGGATACCGCCCGTGATCGACGATCCGCGAATCTCTCCCGGCGCCGTGGTCTTCCCATTCACCGCCTCGCCGCCGACCTGGACTGTCGCCGACCCGGTCTCCACAATCATAATGTCCACCCAGTCCCGGTGTACTTCGGCCTCGCCCGACGCCTCACGGTGCGCCACCATCGCCAGATGATTTCCGTAATTTCCCAGCGGATCGGTCGCCAGTTTCTGGCCCGTAAATTTCTTCTGAATTCCTGCCTGATCGGCTGCGCTCCAATACACGTAGCCCGTGGGCGCCGCGGCAAACATCGGTATTGCCAATAAGAACACCAGTGCTTTTTTCATCCGTCTCTCCGTTTCCCAAATCCCGTCACGCCGTCCGCACGCGTGGAATCCGCTCCGCCACCGGCGCCAGTGACGGAAACTCCGTGTACGGCTCGGTCTGATACCAATAGCACACGGAAAAGAAATTGTCGCCGCGGTCGTTGGCGTGTCCGTGCTCAATCGTATGCTTCAAATACCGCTGGAACGTAACCGGATTGTCGCCGTGCCAGCGATAGCAGCAGTACCGCCCGCCCGTTCGCTCCGGCGCCGCAATCAGCGGAGCGCCGTAATAATGGTGTCCGAACGCCTGCGCGCCATCCCTTCCGCCAAAATCCCAGCTCCCCAAAAAGTAATCTTCCGAACCCGTCCCATTGATCAGCGGCTTCGACTCGTCGTCGACAAAAATCATTTCGTCGCCTTCGCCCCACCAGCCGTCCGCATTCTGCAGTACTCCCAGCGTCACGCCCATCAGGTGCCCGCGCCCCCGCGTCTCCGCGAAGACATAATTCTCTTTCCCGTCAAGGTTCAACTTCGGTCCCGTGAACTGCACCGGCACGCACGGCGCGCTCTGCCGGTACTGCGCGTGAAAATACAGCGCGTCTTCCGGCAGCGATGAAACCGTCTGATAATCGATGTTGGAATAAAGCGCCCCGACCGGCGTCGAGCCTTCGTTAGTCACCGTCAGCCGCGCCGACTTCCGGTACGGCATGGTGAAATAACAATTCAGCGATTTCCCCGGCGAGCACGCCAGATACGCCGATTCATAAATCGCATACGAGCCCAGATTCATCCCGAAGAAATCGCCGATGGGCGTTTCCACGCTGGGCTTCGCGTTGCCATCCCAATACGCCCGCAACACCATCTCTTTCAGATGATGCCGGCTCTGCGCCGCAATCGTGAACCAGACGTGCGTGATCACGCCCGGCCCGTCCGCGCGAAACACTTCACGCGTCTCGCCCGCTTTCATCGGCCACGCATCGCGATTGCCGCCGGTGCGGTCGTAGCTCGATTGCTTCAGAGATCTGTAGTTTTGCGTTCGCGCGTATTCCGGCAGAAAGCGGTCCGCCGCTCCGCGCTCCTGGGCCGGAGCGGCCGCCGGAGCCGCCGCCGCCAACCCCGCCGTCCCGAGCAACCGCCGCAGAAATCCCCGCCGTCCGTTCGGCATCGCGTTAGTCTCCTACACCCACCACGCCGCGGCCGGTTTGTCCCGGATCACGATATTATTCAGGAACGCCGCCGCCTTCGTCAGCCCTTCATCGGGCGACATCAGCGAGTCTTCGTGCTCAATCGAGAGCACGTAATCGTAGTTGAACATCCGCAGCGTCGAAATGAATTCCGTCCACCACTGGTTCGAATGCCCGTAGCCCACGGTGCGGAAAATCCACGCGCGATGCTGCTCATCGGTGTACTTCTTGGTGTCCAGCACGCCCGTCGCCGGCAGATTGTAATCGTAGATCTGCGTGTCTTTCGCGTGAACGTGGAAGATGGAATTCCCGAGCACCCGGATCGCCTTGATGGGATCGATCCCTTGCCAGAACATGTGGCTCGGATCGTAGTTGCAGCCGATGCTCTTGCCTGCAATGGAGCGCAGCCGCAACATCGTTTCCGGGCTGTACACGACAAACCCGGGGTGCATCTCGATGGCCACCTTCACGCCGTGATTCTCGGCGAACTTCGCGTGCCTGGTCCAGTACGGAATCACCTTTTTGTCCCACTGCCACGCCAACAGATCCAGATACTCCGGCGGCCACGGGCACGTCACCCAGTTCGGATACTTCGCCTTGTCGCTATCGCCGGGGCAACCGGAAAAATCGATAACCACCGGCACTTCCAGCTTTTCGGCCAGCAGCACCGTCTTCTTGCTGGTCTCCTGATACGCCTTGGCGACTTTTGAATCCGGATGCAGCGGGTTCCCGTGGCAGCTCAGCGCGCTGATCGAAATTCCGTTGTCCGTGAGCTTTTGCTTGAACTCCTTCAGCGCCGCGCGGTCGCCCAACATCGACAGCTTGCAGTGCGGATCGCCGGGAAAATTCCCCGTGCCCAGCTCCACCGTCGTGATGTTCAGGGTCTTCAGCTTTTCAATCACCTGATCCAACGGAAACTGCGACAACAGCGCCGTGAATACGCCAACTCTCATGGGTTACGCTCCTTTGTAAAAACCGAAAATTCAGCATATCAGAGTTTCAGGGACAGTCTGCGTAACCTGGAAACGCGCACCCGTCCGCTAAATCTCTTTTCCAGGGTGTGATATTATCGCGGGCTGAGTGCCCAAGCATCTCAGCGAACAATATTTGCAACTGAAGAAACTAGCCGCCATAGATTTAGGAGGCTCTGCCGTCGCCTCCCTGATCGCCAAGATGGCGAATTATGCTCGTGGGATGCTCGACGCATACGAACCGGTGGCCTATACTTCCCGAGTGGCGGGAAAAAGCTATTTCGGGTTCCGGTCGGAGACGGAATCCAGGCCGATAAATGTAGATCAGTAGTGTCCGGCTATAAGTCGAGCAGGCTCAGCTGGTTAGAAAATGGGGCCGATTTTTCTCCGGTATCTTGTAGCTGAAGTGCCCGTAGAATGGGCTCTCGCTCGAAAATCGTGACGCTGACAAC
>JBDTAT010000334.1:0-3744 GCA_039924505.1 Bryobacteraceae bacterium | reverse complement strand
GAGCATTTGGGCCTCGGTCACTCGAACTCAGCTTATCATTACGCCCGGCTGCCATCCGGTTCGACTTCGCCGCTCAGCGACCCTGCGCCTCAATGCGGGTGAGGCGATTGTCCAGGTCCACGACTTTGCTGAGCAGCAGGTCGAAGCGCGTATCGAACTTATTTTCGAGGTTCGTGAGCCGGGCTTCCACGGCGCCCAGGCGCACGTTCATGTCACTCCTCAGATCGTTCATGCGGGAGTTATTGATCAAAATGCCAATCAGCACAGTCGCCATCGTGGGCACGGTGGCGAGCACGACGGTGAGTATTTGGGTGTCGTTCACTCGATCTCAGTTTAACACCGGCTCATAACGCAGCGCGAAATGGCCGCGAACATTCCGTCACACGCCCTTTCCGCGAAACAAGGCGACCAGTTCGACGATCAGGATGACGACAACCGTGGCCTCGAGCAGAAACGCGCGGGTGTGTTGGAATTGGTCGACCATGAACTGATAGAGTTCGCCGGCTGCGCGAAGTTTGCGCTCCACCAGATTTCGATAATCCGGAACGCCGACGCGGGAGGCGGCTACGCGATACAGACGCGCGTAAAACATGTCGCTTAAGAATTTGATGGCGTTGTCGGTCCGCTCCATCAACTCCATGACGTCGAGACGGATGGCGTTGAGCCGCTCAGCTTCTGCAGCCAGACGCCAGCGCACCCAAAAACGGCGCCCCTTTCCAAGTGAGCGGTAAACGGTCTTCAACACCTCGCTGAGCAGTTCGTCGTAGTGGCGGAACTCCAGAAGCTGGGTGTTGGCGTATTCAAGGAGTTGAATCGTGGGGGCGGCGCGCTCCGGCGCATCGTACAGGACGGCCGCGGTCCAGCCGGCCACCAGCAGGTCGGATGGATAGTACGAAATGCGGGACTGGAAAATTTCCTGGCACTCCGATTCCGACAACGGCGCAGGCTCGCCGCGGACGAGTTGCGCGATTTCGGCGCTGCGCGAGGCCAGCAGTTCCACCGCCGTGATGGGCCGGAAATCCGCGTCTTCCATCGGAAACAGGTGAATGATGTAGTAGTCTTCCGTGAGCCAGTTCGCGTACGGATTTACGAACGCCTTCGCGGCCCGGTCCAGGCGCGCGTGCAGACCTTCGACGACTTTGCCGCCGATCTCGGGAGCTGCCAGCCAGCGGCTGGCGCGCGCCACCAGATCGACCCAGGTCAGATCGAAGCGCAACTCCAATTCCACGCTGACGACACCGTAGTCGTAATAGTGGATGCGCCCGCGCAGGGTTTCGCCGGTCTCCACCTCGAAGGGATCGAGCGGCTCCAGCACGGGCGGACGCTCAAATTGCAGACCCTCGGGGATGGCCCCGGCAGGCCGCGGCTCTGCGCGCGGCAACTTGCGCTCGGCTCGCAGCGCCTCCAGGCGGATCTCGTCCGCCACGTCGTAGAGCAGAAGGACGCGAAAGGCGCCTCGAACCCGCGCGTGAACGTCCGCTAGTCGATCCGGTGAGACCGCAGCCATGCTCTTCTTTATCCTACTTTGGAGCGCACCCCCCTTGACGCCTGCCGTGCGCTCTGCTATTCCAGAGCGATAGGCAAGCGCACAGGGCATGCCCGTTGTGCGCGGTTCAAACGAAAGCGCACAGGGCGCGCCCGTTGTGCGCGGTTCAATAAATGAAAGGGGAAGTCATGAACCTCAACGATCCCGTCCGCGCCATCCTCGATCGCAAACCTCGGGAGATTTTTTCGATCCTTCCCGGCGCTTCCGTCCTGGAGGCGCTCGAATCCATGGCCAACCGCGACATCGGAGCGTTGCTCGTCATTTCCGGCGGCTTACTGCTCGGCGTCGTATCCGAGCGCGATTACGCCCGCAAGGTCATCCTCAAAGGCAAGTCCTCGTCTGAAACTTGCGTCGCCGAAATCATGACCAGCCCGCCTGTCACCGTCACTCCCGCCCATACCGTGGACGAATGCATGCGCCTCATCACCGAACATCGCATTCATCATCTGCCGGTAGTCGAAAACGGCCGCATTTTCGGCGTCGTCTCCATCGGCGACCTGGTGAATTGGATCATCTCCGCCCAGCAGGATGCCATTGAGCAACTCCACAGCTACATCGCCGGCAGCTACCCCGGCTAGACGTATATCGGGCAACCGCCTGCTAACGCGTGCGGCTCGGAGTGAGCCGCGACCGGGAGCAGAAAATCTTCCGCAATCGAAGACCTAAAACAAGATCTTCAGGCCGAATTGAATTTGCCGCGGATCGGCGGCCGAAACATATTGTCCAAACGTCGAGCGCGGCGTCAGCCCCGTGCCCCACGTCGTATTGATGCCGGTATAGTTCACGTGATTCAGCAAATTGAACGCCTCCGCCAGCACCTGGACGCGCAGCCGCTCGCGAACCGGAATCTGGCGCGACAAACGCACATCCACGTTTCCCGAGCCCGGCCCGATATAGGTGTTACGCCCCAACGGCACGCCACCTACGAGCGGCCGGTCTGTCGAGCTGTTCCCATCGCCGTTCACATCCGAGCCGACCAGTACGTTGTACGGTGCGCCCGAATGAAACGTCATCAGCGTCGCCATCGTCCAATCGGCCGCAAGCCCCCGCAGCATCCGGTTCTCTCCCGCTGCGCCGCGATAGGGCAGTTCCCACACGCCGGTCAGCGTGAAACGGTGACGCTGGTCTTCGTCGGAAAGCGACCGTTCCGCGCCCGGCGTGTACGGATCGTTTGGCTCCTGCGCCTGCACAAAGTCGCTCGCATTATCAATCGCTTTTGAGAACGTGTAGTTGGCGCGCAATTGCAGGCCGTTCCGGAAGCGTCTCTGAAGTGTTAGGTCCAGCCCGTTGTATGTCGATCCGCCCGACGCCGACACCATCTGAATCGCGTTGTAATTCGGGTTCAACACGGCCGTATAGTACGGCCGCCCGAACTGTTGCGGGTTCGGCGACTTCACCCCAAGCGCCGCCGCGTTCGCCAGCGTCAGCACCGCCGGCGGAGCCAGATTAATATTGTTCGCCTCCAGCAACCGCACGCCCCGTACGTACACATAAGTGGCCCCGGCCAGCCAGTTCTCGCCAAGCTGCCGCTCCACGCCAAAGTTCGCCTGTTGCGAATACGGCGTATCCATCCTGGAGTCCGTAATGCTCAGTGATGGCTTCGGCAGCGGGACGCCCGCCGGCAGCGACGTGCTCTGCGGAAACGCGCCCACCCCGAGTTGCGCCGTTGCCGCCGCCGCGCTTAGCGTAATCGTCTCCCGCGCCAGCAGCGCGTTTCGAGCTACCAGCAGAAACAGACGGTCGTAAAATATTCCGTATCCCGCGCGCAGCAGAGTTTTTCCGCTCGCGTCCAAACTGTACGTCAAACCCAACCGCGGCCCGAAATCTTTTCCATCCCGATGAATGCCGGTCTGCAAGCCTTGTTCAATTGGATTATTCGGATTGCGTGCGATGCCCTGCGGCTGCGCGTCATACTCATATCGCAGGCCGTACACCATCATCAGCCGCGGCGAGATGCGGAACGTATCCTGAAAGAACACGCCATACAAGGTGTCGGGGAGTTGGATCGCGGGATCGCCAAATCCCTGCGAGAACGTATTCACTCGTCCGGCAATAAAATCCGGCAGGCTGGCGAACGTGAAGCTGCCGCCAAAACTCACGGGAAAGGAAGTGTCCGCCGCCACACGCTGTATATCGGCGCCGAATTTCCAGAAGTGGCGCCCCTTCGTCCAACTTGTGCTGTGCGTCCATTGATAGCG
>JBDTAT010000333.1:0-4598 GCA_039924505.1 Bryobacteraceae bacterium | reverse complement strand
CGCGGCTGTTTCGAGAAAGCGCTTGCGCTGCAACCGAAGAGCGTAGACGCGTTGCGAGCCGCGGCCATGCTGGCGGTGGAGCAGAAGGACGCCGCCGTGGCGCTTGATTGCCAGTCACGCCTCGCCGGATTGGGCGCGCTAGCCCCGGAACTCTCCTTCAACGTCGGCCTTTTGCTGCAAGACAAAAGCCAGCATGAGGCGGCCGCACGCTGCTACCGCCAGGCGATCGATCAGAACCCACACTTCGCCGAAGCGTTGCTGAACCTGGGTCATGCGCTGAAAGCATTGGGCCAGGAAAGCGAAGCGCGCGCGTTTTGGGCGAAGGCCGTCGCGGAACGCCCCGAACTCGCGGGGCAATACTTCGAGCCGGCCAATCACTAGTCTTCGACGGCGGGATTCGGTTCATGTGGGGCAACCGCTCCCTCACGGTCACGGCTCGGAATGGAATGCAATCGTGTGGAAGTCGGAAGGGAACGCGGACGTGCAGGAGTCGGAAGGGAACGCGACCCGTGCGCGGCTCGGAAGGGAACGCAATCGCGAGAGCGTCGCCGAGGGGCGACCCATAGGGGTGCGTTTCCGACGTCTTGCGGCCGAAGACCTGGCCGGCCTTGGCGTCAGATGCGGCCGAACTTGGCGACCGCTTCCTTGATCGACCGGAATTTTTCGATGAACGGCAGCATGCGGTGCTCGGTGTCGTCCAGTTGTTGCGCTTTCTTCAGCACGGCCGCGGCGCGATCCTTCGGCACCACGGCGACGCCGTCCTCGTCGGCGACGACAATGTCGCCGGCGTTGACGCGGGCCCCGGCGCAAGTCACAGGGACGTTCACGCCGGCGAAGCGGTAGTGATTCACCGATGTCGACGGCACGATGCCGCGGCTGAACACCGGAAACTGGATCTTCCGGATCTGCGGTGTGTCGCGAACCGAAGCGTCGATCACCGCTCCGGTTAGTCCCCGGACTTTCATCGCCGTCGCCATCAGTCCGCCGATCCCGGCGATATCGACGCCATCCTCCAGCACCATCACGTACACCGAGCCGGCCGGCGCCGCGTCGATTGCATCCAGCATTCCTTGCGATGCTGCCGGCCCTTCCTTGTGTTCTTCCTTCTTCAGCAGCACCGTAACCGCGGGTCCGGCGAATTTCACCGGGAACAGCGGACGCATGTCGTGCGACATGTAATTTTTCTGCCCGTAAAGTTGTTCCATCGCGTCGGCTACCGAGGCAACTTCCACCAGCTTGAACTCATCCGTCAGCGACCCTGCGGCCGGCCCCTGCGCTGCCAGCCAACCGCCCACGCCCATCGCGGTCCCAAGCGCGGCCACCAGTAATGCCGTTCGTACTCGCATGATTATTTCACCGTTGCGGCATATTTTTTGTACAGCTCCGCAATGTGCGCGCTGGTCACGTCGCCCGAGTGAACGACCACCCGGTACCGGAAGCGAAGGGATTGCCCCGGCTCAATCGTAAGGCCGCCCTTTTGCGATTTGTCGTGAACGAAGTCGGCGAGGCCGAACGGATTAGCTGCGAAAAGTCCGTACCCACGCACGTGCCAGCGCACCGGATGACCGGGATTGTCCGGGTGATCGAAGATGGCGACTCCCAGTTTCTCGCCGTCCAGTTCGCCGTAGTAGTCCACCCAGTTGGATTTTTTGCCCCACACGTTTTCCTCACCCGTGGCGCCCTCGGCGTCCACGATGTGCCCGGTGTGCCTGCCGTCCGCCTGTAGAGCGGTCGCCAGGCGGATAGCAAACGTGCCCTCTTTCGTATCGCCGAAGACCGCTTTTTCGTTGGGCGTTAGCGTGATGTCGAAATCCATGGTGCGGGCATCCCGCTCCGAGTAGAACGTCATCACGCGATGTTCGGTGAGAATGGCCTTCCCGCTCCGGTCATCCCAATCGAAGGTTGCGGTGATGGAGCCGGATTTCTTCCCGCTTTTCAGATCGTCTATATGCTTGACCACAATCTTGCCGCCGTTCGGGCTGGGATGGATCGGATCGTTGCCCCAGAAATCGACGCCATTCACGTCGCCGTGGGCAAAGAACAGGCCGCGATGGTGCGGATGGTCATGGCTTTCTCCGGGATACGTCTCCATCGGATAGTGGCGCGTAATCGCCTTTCCCGACGCCGATCGAACCGGATACAAATAGGGCTTGTAAGCGTCCGAGCCGATAATCAACTCGGTAAACGGTTTGCCATTGATATCGACGATAATGCGGTCTCCGCCGCGCTGCGCAATTTTGACTTGCGCGCACAGCGGCAGGGCCAGAAACGCGCAAGCCGCCAGCAGGGGCGCCAAACGCATGGGGGACGTAACGGACTTCATGTGTCAAAGTATAGAACAGGTGAAGCATCGCTATCGTAAGCGATCGATGTACACGCACAACTCGCCGCGGGTCACCGGCGCATCGCCGTTCGAAATGGCCGCGGGCGCATGCCGCCCTTGCGCGGCGGCGCTCCAGGCAGCCAGTTCGGCCCGCGTGGCCGGAGCATCCGGGTCCAGCGTCCGCAGCGTATCGCCGTTGAATGCGCCCATGTTATAGAGCGTCATCAGATAGTACGTCGCCCAATGATATGGCGTAGAGAATTGGGATCCATGATGCCAGCGCATTACCTTCCACAGATCGCTGTAATCCATCTTCACTTTGAGATTCAATCCGCGGAAAATCACCTTCGCCACGTCGCCGTTAGTCGCCGGCTTGTCCGGACGAAAACCCGCGTCATCGTAGCCGTGGACGGCGCCCGCCTGGCTTAACCGCTGGATGGCTTTGAAATCGGCGCGCGCCGGTGGAACGTCAGTGTAATAGTAGAGCGCGTTACCTTGATCCAGCAGCATTCGTTGCAGCTCCGCCACGGGAACGTGGCGTGGCTGGATGCCCCGCTTCACGCACAGCGCGGCAGCATCGCCCGCCGCTTGTCCCATCGACACGCGAATCGGCTCCAGACGCAGCACCTGGAAACCGACGTGCGTCGCCGACACCGCCATCGGGACCAGCAGGCCATCCACTTTGTTCGGCACCATTACGCCGTACGGCGCCTGATACGGGGCGCCGATCTTATAGCGGTCGGCGGACCCGCTCAGGTAGATGTAACCCTCGGTGTCGCGCGAAACGGGGTGCGAATCGATGGACCAGTCGCCCACCGCGATACTATCCTTCTGCAGCGGCGGGCGGGCAGATCCGGGAATCCGGATGGCATCCCGCTCATTGAACATATAGACGCCTTCCAAACGCCGCCCTTCCCGCACATACAAAATGTAGGGCACGTTGCCGTTGTCCGTGAATTCGTCATCCGGCAATCCCAGGTTCTTCTCCCCCATCACCGTCTGGCGAAAATACAAATAGCCGAGCGAGTAGTCGCGATACTTCTCCCACACCCGGTGGCGGCTCGCGCGATTGCCGTTGATGTAGTCGCGATTCAGATCCGCCAAATCGACGGCGTCCGACCCGTCCAGCATCTCGTTTACTTCCGCCTTGTGATTGGGCAACATGCCGCCGCGATACCAAAACGTAGTTTTCGGCTGCTCCGGCGCGTAGTTTTTCGGATCGTAGTGCGGCGGCTTCGCGATGGTTTTATCCGCGCCGGGACCGTAATCCTTAATCGTGATCAGCAGCGCATAGGCCTGGATCTTATCGTCGCCTGCGCCGGAGCCGAAAATCTCGCCCTGCAGCGTCATGTAGATATTGCCGGCGTGCGGCTCCTCTTGGCTGCGCGCCTCACGGCCCAGACGGAATTGCGCGCCGGCCAGCGGCAGCAAGTCGCCCTCCTGGGTCGCGTCAATCGTCACCGGCGCCAGAAACGTAATCGGGTTCTTTCCGTCCGCATCCTCCGTAACCACGCCGGTCACGCGGTTCCCGCGCTCCAGGACGCGCGTGACCACGCGCCGGTAGTAAACGTGCATCGAGGGAATTTCGGCGGCCATCTGCTTGAAAATTTCATCGGCGACATGCGGCTCATAGCGGAATCCTTCGCGCGCGAAGGGAATCAACTGGAACGATGGGTCGTCCGGGAAATGTTCGTGATAATACTTCTTCGAGCGGAGCCGGAACTCCTCGAAGACGCCGCTGGAGCCGCCCGGACTCCGCAGATCCGTATTCGATAATCCGTTCGCAAGCAGGCCGCCCAACACCGGTGTTTCTTCAATCAGCGCCACGCGGACGCCCGCCCGGCCCGCGGCGATGGCCGCACCCATTCCAGCCGAGCTGGCGCTGACGACGATGACGTCGGTGCGCTGCTGCGCGAACGCGACAGCCGGCCATAGAAACGCGCACATAGCGGAAAGGGCAAAACGTGTCATAAATGCCTTCTGCATTCCGGCCGCCTCATTCCGAGGCGCGACCGTGAGGGAGTGTGCCATGGCCCTGCGGGCCACCAAAAGCGATGAAGACGCGGCGGCCCGGTCGCGTGAAATTGATAATTTGAACCGCGTCTTCTACGGAGCGCTAGCAACGACCCCGGCACTAAAACGAAATCTTCAGCGCGAGCTGAATGTCGCGCGGGTTGTTCGCCTGCGACGTCACTTGCCCAAACGCCTGCGAACTGACCGTCACGTTGGGCGCGGCGAATTGCGGATGGTTCAGCAGATTGTAGAACTCGGCGCG
>JBDTAT010000332.1:0-2857 GCA_039924505.1 Bryobacteraceae bacterium | reverse complement strand
ATCCGCGATGGCCAGGATGCCGCCAAAACGCCGCGCCGCTTCACCACGGCCGACGGATTGGCAAGCGATCAGATCCGCGCGCTGCATGAGGATGACGATGGCGCCGTGTGGATCGGCACGTTTGGCGGCGGCCTGAATGTGTATCGCAACGGCGCCTTCACGCGGTTCACCGCCCGCGACGGGTTGCTTAGCGACAACGTGTCGCACGTCGAGGACGACGGCAAAGGGGCCCTCTGGCTCAGCACCACGCGCGGCATCTGCCGCGTTCAAAAACAGCAGCTTCGCGATTTCGCGGCCGGACGTATCCACATTTTGACCCCCGCCAATTACGGCGTTGCGGACGGATTACGCAGCGCGCAATGCGCTCCCGGTTACCCGGCCGGCGGAGGCGGAACCATCACCAGCGACGGCCGCCTGTGGTTCCCAACCAGCCGCGGACTGGCGGTGTTGCAGCCCAGCGCGCCGGAGCCGAAAGCGTCCCCGCCCATCGTTCAGCTTGTTGAAGTCACCGCCGACGGCCGCGATCTCGACGTTGGCCATTCCGCGAAAATGAATCCCGGCACCGGCCACTTTCAATTTCACTACACCGCGATTCATCTCTCCGCTCCGGAGCGCGTGCGGTACTCGTACAAACTCGAAGGCTTGGACCGCGGCTGGATTTCCGCCGGAAGCCGCCGCCGGATCAACTACAACAGCCTGGCGGAAGGCCACTACCGCTTCCTCGTCTGCGCGACTCTCGACGGCCGCACGTCCAGCGATACCTCGTTCGCCTTCGAAGTCCTGCCGCGTTTTTATGAGCGCGCGTGGTTCCGGTGGCTATGCGCCGCTACGCTAGCCGCCTTCATTTATGGCGCGTATCAACTCCGTCTGAAGCAGCTTCGTGGACGCTTCTCGCTGGTTCTGGAGGAACGGGCGCGGCTGGCGCGTGAGATTCACGATACCCTGGCCCAGGGTTTCGTCGGAATTTCTTCGCAGCTTGAGGCCGTTGCGGTGCGCCTGAACGGAGATCCCGCGGTGGCGTGGCAACACCTGGAGTTGGCGAGGAAAATGGCGCGTCATAGCCTCACCGAGGCGCGCCGCAGCGTGATGGACTTGCGCGCCTCCAGTCTCGAAAATCGGGACCTTCCCTCCGCCCTCTCAAGCGCCGCGCGCCAGTGGGGGGCCGGCAGCGCCGTCCCCATCGCCATCGACATTTCCGGCGAGCCGCGGAAATTGCCGGAGGACGTGGAGCAGAACGTCTTACGCATTGCGCAGGAAGCCGTAACCAACGCGCTGAAACATTCGGGCGCTCACGCCATCGGCGTCCATCTTGCGATGGAGGCGCGCCGCCTGTTATTGCGCGTCTCCGACGACGGCCGCGGCTTTGAGCCTGCACGCGTCTTCTCCGCCCTGGACGGGCACTTTGGCATTCTCGGGATGCGCGAGCGCGCCGAGCGTCTGGGCGGCGAGCTGGACCTTTCGAGCGTGCCCGGCGGCGGCACGCAAGTGGAAGTGAGAGTGCCCCTGGCATGACCGAAGCGCCGCCGATTCGCATTCTGATCGCCGAAGATCACTTGATCGCGCGCGTCGGCGTCGGCGCCATCGTCAACGCGCAGCCGGACATGCAGGTCGTCGCCGAGGCCACCAACGGTCAACAAGCCGTCGCGCTCTACCGCGATCACCGGCCCGACGTCGTCTTGATGGATATGCGCATGCCCGTGATGACCGGCTTCGAGGCCGTCGCCGCGATTCGCGCCGAATTTTCCAACGCCCGCTTCGTGGCCTTGAGCACGTTCGGCGGCGACGAGGACATCCGCCGCGCCATCCTCGCCGGTGTGCAGTCGTATCTGACCAAGGACGTGCTGCACGATGAGCTGATCCGCGCCATCCACGCCGTTTACTTGGGCGAACGGTACCTCCCCGCGCCCATCGCCGCCGCGCTCGCCGCCCAACTTCCGCGCCCCGATTTGACCGCGCGGGAGATCGACGTCCTGAAGCTGATCGTCAAAGGCCTGAGCAACAAGCAAATCGCCGGGACGCTCTCGATCGCCGAATACACCGTCAAAAATCACGTCAAAAGTGTCCTCGCGAAACTGGGCGTCGAAGACCGGACCCAAGCCGCCACCGCCGCCATCCAGCGCGGCGTCGTCCATTTACAGCATTAGCTTCGTTATTTTTGCCCGATACGCCCCGAACCTCCCAATCGAGACCCACTTTTCGCGCCCGGCTCAAAACCGCCCGCCGACCCTCCTTCCGAGCCGTGACCGTGAGGGAGCGGTTGCCGACACGCCCCGAACCTCCCAATCGAGACGCGTTCTGGGCGCCCGGCCCCCATTCCGAGCCGCGTCTTCTACGGAGTGCCCCATGGGCCTGCGGCCCACCAGAGGTGATGAAAAACCATGCGCTTCTCTGCAAGTAGGGACCTCGGAACCGAGCCGCGACCGCAGGGAGCGGTTTCCGGCCAGCCCCAATTTTTCTACGGAGCCGGTGGCATTCCGTGACAACCTCGAAGCCTGGCCGTGCCCGTGGCGCCTACGATGGTTGCGGTGTCCGAGACAATCTACCGCCGCTGCCGGCGAGTGCGCTCATGCCTCCGCTCACGACGGCGAATCTCCGTAGAATCCGTCTGCCTCGGGTCTGGTATTTTCCTGCCACCACTGCTTCACGATCCAGGCCTGCGTTCTGGCTTCTACGCCTTCTGGCAGAAACGCATGTACCGCGAATTCCAGCGGCTCTTCCGAGTGGCGGGCAGCCAACGGAATTTTATATAGCACCCACGAGCAGCCGGCGTGTTGCGTGTTGCCGTACCGGCGCGCGTCCGGCACTGGGATCATCCGGATCTCCCGCCCCGCGAGGCGTCCGCAAATCTGCACGATCT
>JBDTAT010000331.1:0-6343 GCA_039924505.1 Bryobacteraceae bacterium | reverse complement strand
CGAGCAACACGGCGGCGAAGGAGCGCGCACAGGGCGCGGCGGCCGCCTTCAACGCAGCCCGAAACAAGCTGCCGCCGCGCTCCGTTGTGCGCGGGTTTCCAATGACGTGCTTCCGTTCGACTGGCATGACCCTCTATTGTTATCCGGCGCGACGGCCGGATTCAAGCAGGGGTTGCTAAACCTTAAAGCGATCCAGACTGAATTTCGCCGGCTTCAACGGCCAGAGGGTGAGAGACTCCAGGCGCGCCGCGCCGCCTTTGGCGAAGACCTCGATTCCGAGCGCGTCCGGGGCGGCGCCGGTGACGGTGAAGATAGCGGCGGCGCCGTCGTTGACATAAACTTCCATGACGCGCTTGTCGAGGAAAACACGCAGGCGGATGCGCCGACCGGTTCCCACCAATTTGCGCACTGTTCCGGCGGTGATCATGCCGTCTTTGGGAGCATAAGAAACTTGAGTTCCCGCACCGCCCGCGGTGGGGCAGCGCAACCGCAGGCCGACGGCCGCTGCATCGCCCGTGTCCAACTCAGCCTCGAGTTCCAGGCAATCGCCGGAGAATTTTTCTGGGAGGGCAATGGACTGATTGGCCAGCGTGACCGGCGCGGACGTGCGCGCTTCTCCACGCAATGCTTCGAACTCGGGAGCAGGGGTCTGGCACAAATAGCCATCGGCTCCAATGGAAAGAACACGGGGAAGCACCATGCAATTGTCCCAGCCCGAGCCCGGGGCGGATTCCGTTTTTCCCCACAACCAGAGAAGACAGCGGGGCGCGGGGTGGAATGAGATATTGCTGGCATACGCGCCGCCGGGGTCGAGTGTGCCGCGCATTTCCGGAACAAATTTCGCGTGGACGAGGTCGAGATGGCCGACGAAATATTCGCACGGCTTGTGCGGCGAGATCAACAACACCCACCTTGCGCCCAGCTTGAAAAGGTTGGGGCACTCAATGTTGATCGCTTCGCGGTCATGGTATTCGAATACCGGCCCGCGATAACGCCACCGGGTAAAATCGTTCGTGACGGCTTCGTAGAGCTGCACTTCGCCTCCGCCACCGGTGCGGCGCGCGGTCGAGTTTCCGCCGCAGACCATGTAGGTTTTCCCGCCCTCTTGAAACAGGAACGGATCGCGCCAATCGGAAATCTTGCGATTGCCGTGAATGGAGAGAGTGAGAACCGGATTGCCTGGATATTTTTTCCAGGTGAACAGGCCGTCGTCCGCCGGCAACGCCATCCACTGTTCCGGATCGCGGTTGCCGATGCTGGTATAAAACAAACGCGGGCGGCCGTCCGGGCCGGGAATTGCGGCGCCGGAAAACACGTGCAACTCGCCTTTTTTAAGCGACGGCGCGAGCGCGATAGGCAGATGTTCCCAATTCACCAGATCGCGGCTGCGGGCGTGGCCCCAGTGCATGTGGCCCCATGCGGCTGCGTACGGATTGAATTGATAGAAGAGATGATGCCACCCCTGGTACCAGGTGGTTCCGTTCGGATCGTTATTCCAATTCGCCGGGGGATGGAAATGGTAGACCGGGCGCGCGGGATCGGAGGCGGCAGTGGGAATGGCGGCGAGCGTGGCCTCCATCGCCTTCGCGATTTCCGGATTTTGCGCGGCTCTGGCGTGGCTGGCTTGAGCAACGGCAGCAGCGGCGCCGATCCGCGCGAAATCGCGGCGAGTCGGGTCGATGGCAGGCATGGCGGACTATCCGGCGAGCGCGGCGAGAACCTCCGCGGCGTGACCCTCGGGTTTCACTTTGCGAAAGATCTTGCGGATTTTTCCGTCCGGGCCGATGACAAACGTGGAGCGCTCAATGCCCATGTACGTCTTGCCGTACATGGACTTTTCTTTCCAGACACCATAGGCGTCCGCGGCGCGATGGTCGACGTCGGCGAGCAGAGTGAAGGGGAGATCGTACTTGGTTTTGAACTTCGCCTGTGCGGAGGGCGCATCGGGCGAGATGCCGAGGATCACGGCGTCACGCCGGCCGAATTGCTTCACCGCGTCGCGAAATTCACAGGACTCCTTGGTGCAGCCGGGCGTGTCGGCCTTCGGGTAGAAATAGAGGACCACCGTCTTGCCGCGGAAGCCTGAAAGCTTTACCGGCGTCCCGGCGTCATCCTGCAGCGCGATTTCGGGGGCGGGGCCGCCTACCGCAAGTTCGTGAGATGCCATGCCTCGATTTTAGCCGACGTGACGGGGCAGACGGGAAGATTGTAAACTGAAAGTCACGGCGTGCGATGCCGGATGAATTCGGTCGATTGCAAAGCCTCCAGGCGAACGCGATCGGGGAGGAAACAAAACAATGCTAAAGAAATGGATGATTTCAGGTGGATGCCTGGTTGCGCTGGCGGCCACCCCGTATATGTTCGGCGCCGACAAGGCGGGCGATGCGGCCAAGGGCAAGGAAGTTTTTGAGCAATGCGCCGTGTGCCACAACGTGGACACCGACGAAAAAAAGATGGGCCCGAGCCTGAAGGGGCTGTTCACGCACGACAAGCTGAAGAGCGGCAAAAAGGTGACGGAAGCCAACGTGCGTGCGCAGATCAACGCCGGCGGCAATGGAATGCCGGCTTACGAAGATATGCTTTCGGACACGGAAAAGAACGACGTCATCGCGTACTTGAAGACGCTGTAGGTCTTCGGCCGCCCGGTTCGGCGCGTACCGGCAACCGTTCCGTAACCCGGCTTAGCCGGAACCAAACAGGAGCGGTGAAACGCCCTCGGCAACCGCTCCCTTACGGTCACGGCTCGGAAGCGCTGGCGCACGGTCACGGCTCGGAAGACGGGAGTGGTTGGGAAGACCCGTGCGGTGGCGTGGCGTTCAATATGGCGTTTCCCATTCATCGAAAGCGGCGGTTACGAGCCACCGAAGGGCTGCGGAACCTGGTGCGGGAGACGCATCTGGAACCGTCCCAACTTATTCTGCCGTTGTTCGCTTGCCCGGGTGAAGGCGTGCGCCGCGAGATCGGCGCCATGCCCGGAAATTATCAACTCTCAATCGACGAACTGGTGAAGGAGTGTTCCCAGGCGCGCGCGCTGGGAGTCGGCGGCGTGTTGTTGTTCGGGCTGCCGGAAACCAAAGATGAAACGGCGTCGGGCGCCTATGCGGCGGATGGGATTGTGCAGCAGTCGGTGCGCGCGGTGAAGCGCGAAGCGCCGGGCCTGGTCGTCGTCACCGACGTGTGCAATTGCGAGTACACCAGCCACGGACATTGCGGCAACATTATCGACGGCGAGGTGGATAACGATTCCACGCTTGTCTGGCTGGCGAAAACGGCCGTTTCGCACGCGCAAGCGGGCGCGGACATTGTGGCGCCGTCCGACATGATGGATGGACGGGTAGCCGCGATCCGCAAGTCGCTGGACCATGCCGGATTCGCCAATACGCCTATCCTCTCTTATGCGGCCAAGTTTGCGTCGGTATTTTACGGACCCTTCCGCGAAGCGGCCGGGTCGGCGCCGCAATTTGGCGACCGGCGCGGCTATCAGATGGACCCGGCCAACCGGCGCGAAGCGCTCGACGAAATGGAACTGGATCTGAACGAAGGCGCCGATATGCTGATGGTGAAACCGGCGATGCCCTATCTGGATCTGATTCGTGAAGCGCGCGATCGATTCGATGTGCCCATTGCGGCATACCAGGTGAGCGGCGAATTCAGCATGATTGTGGCGGCGGCGCGTAACGGGTGGATCGACCAGGAGCGCGCGATGATGGAATCGTTGATATCCATCCGGCGCGCTGGAGCGGGCGTAATACTCACGTATTTTGCCAAGGACGCGGCGCGGGCGCTGGGTTAGCGGCCGGGGAAACGCATGATAGAGTGATAACGGGTATGACGAAGACGAAAAACGTTGAGGAATTAAAGGCGATCTGCAAAACCACGCGGCGCCAGATCGTCGAGATGATCACCGCCGCGAAGTCCGGGCATCCGGGCGGATCGTTGTCGGAAGTCGAGATCGTGGTGACGCTGTTTTACGACGTGATGCGGCACGATCCGCAGAATCCGAAATGGCCGGAGCGGGACCATTTTATTCTCTCCAAAGGCCACGCGTGCCCGGCGCTCTACGCGGTGATGGCGCAATGCGGCTACACGCCGGTGGACCAGTTAAATACGCTGCGCAAGCTCGGCTCCATCTATCAGGGACATCCGGATGTGCGGTTCATTCCGGCGCTGGAGGCTTCGACGGGATCGCTCGGGGAAGGCGTGTCGCTCGGGATCGGCATGGCGCTCGCGGCGCGGCTGAATCAGAGCCCGTCGCGCAGCTACGTCATCCTGGGCGATGGCGAATGCCAGGAAGGGCAGATCTGGGAAGCGGCGATGTTCGGGGGCTACCATCACGTCGATAACCTCTGCGTGATTGTCGACTATAACAGGATACAGCTCGACGGCTTCGTGAAGGACATTATGGATATCGCGCCTCTGGCGGAAAAATGGAAGAGCTTCGGCTGGCACACGATTGAAATCGACGGCAACGATATCGCGTCGGTGCAAGCGGCATTAGCGGAGGCGGCCGCAACGAAAATCAAGCCGTCCGCGATCATCGCCAATACGATTAAAGGCAAAGGCGTGTCGTTTATGGAGAACAACCCGAAGTTCCACGGAACGGCTCCGACGGTGGAGGAGATGCAGAAGGCGTTGAAGGAGCTCGCGTAATGGCAACGAAAACGAAATTCGAACTGAAGACCGGGATGGCGACGCGGGAGGCGTTCGGCCACGCGCTGGCGGAACTGGGACACGAGAACAAAGACGTCGTGGTGCTGGACGCGGACTTATCGAAATCCACGTACACGAATTTTTTCGCCACGGATTTTCCGGACCGGTTCTTCGAGTGTGGAATCGCGGAGGCCAACATGACGGCCATCGGCGCCGGACTGGCGTCGGTTGGCAAAGTGGCGTTCGTCTCCAGTTTTTCCGCCTTCGCCATGAATAAAGGATTCGAGCAGTTGCGGGTGACGGTGGCCTACCCGAACGTGCCGCTCAAGATAGTGGGAACGCATAGCGGCATCTCCATCGGCGAAGATGGGCCGACGCAGATGAGCATTGAGGATCTTAGCCTGGCGTGCTCGCTGCCGGGATTGACCGTGATTTCGCCAGCCGATGAAGTTTCGATGCGGGCGCTGGTGCGAGCGGCGGCCGCACATCCGGGGCCGGTGTTTCTGCGCGCGGGACGGCTGAAGGTCCCGGTGATTTACGGGCCGGAGCAGGCGTTCACGATCGGCAAAGCGATTGAATTGATCGAGGGCTCCGATGTAACGCTGATGGCGACCGGGCTGATGGTGGCGGAATCGATCAGAGCGGCCGAGACGCTGGAGGCGGAGGGAGTTTCGGCGCGGGTTTTGGATCTGCATACCGTGAAGCCGCTGGATCGCGAGGCGATAGAACGGGCGGCGCGCGAAACCGGCGCCATCGTGGTCTCCGAAGAACATCTGATGGATAGCGGGCTGGGGGTGCGGGTGGCGCAGGTGGTTGCGGAAACGCATCCGTGTTTGATGGAGTTCGTCGGCATCAAGAACACCTACGCCGAATCCGGACCACCCGAGGCGCTGCTTGAGAAGTACGGACTGGTGGCGCGCGACGTGCATGCGGCGGCGCGCCGGGTGCTCGACCGGAAACGGTAGATCGCGATGAAACCGGCGGGGGAGCTTGCGCGCTCGCGCGCCGAGCGGTTGGTGGAAAGCATCGACCGGAGCGAAGCGCTGCTCGATAAGGCGGCGCGCGTTTTGCACGACGATGTTGGCCAGATTCTCAGCGCGGCGGGATTGCAATTGGACGTGCTGCGCCTGGATATGCAGGACAAAGCGCCGGAGATAGCGCCGCGCACCGCGGAAATTCAGAAAATGCTCGAGGATGCCATGGTGCGCATCCGCGAACTGAGCCGGGAGTTGAATCCGCCGGTGGTGGAGCGCGCGGGTCTCCAACCGGCGCTAGAGCGGCTGGTCCGGCGGGTACAGGAGAATTTCCCGGGCGCAATCGCCTTGAAGTTCGACACCGCCGTGCATGCGCCGCGTGAGGCCGCGCGCAAACTGTTCAAGGTGGCCGAGTGCGCGCTCGATAACGCGGTGGCGCATTCGGGCGCGAAGCGGATCGAGGTCAGGGTGGGAAACAAGTCCCAGGATGTAGTTTTGGAAGTCCGCGACAACGGCTCCGGATTCGATTTGCGCGAGGCGCGGGAGCGGGCCGCCGGCATTGGCCTGCTGGTGATGCAATGCAACGCGTCCAGCGGCGGCATTGGGCTGGCTGTCGATACGGCTCCGGGAAAAGGTACAATTATCAGGGCGACTTTTACGCCGCCGGAATAGCAGCCCAATGGAAGCGCGGCGCGATCCCAGGACGAACGGGAGTGGAC
>JBDTAT010000330.1:0-4264 GCA_039924505.1 Bryobacteraceae bacterium | reverse complement strand
CGCGGCCTCGCCGGCCAACCCGGTAGTAGCTGCGATTAAATCGTTAAAGAGAGAAGTTTGCCGGAAACCCAGATCCGTTATCAGCGGAATGCGGTCCCAGAATCCCGGCTCCATTTGTTGAAAGGCGCCGGCGCCGGCCGGTCCCATGCTGCCCGCCAGGATCTCCTGCCGCAGCTTGACGCCATTGCGCCATTGCTCCGCTGCCGCGGCCGGGGAATCGCCGGGCTCGAATTCCAACCCGCGCGCGGCGAGCGCCAAGCGAATCGCCGCGCGAAGATGCGAATTGGTCATTTCACCTTTATAGCCGGGCATGGTAATGGCGGATCGGGGCCTTTGCAGCCGCGGTGAAGCGTTCGAACCGGAGGCTAGCTCCAGCACCCGCAGGTCGGCGGTGGCGGCGGCGTGTATGGGCACAGGCTCGCCCACATGGTGTAATAACTGTCCGTGTTTCCGCAGACCGTGCCATAACCCGGCGCAGCGACGCAAAAATTTGCGCCTGCGTATACGTACATGTAGTAATGTCCGCCGCCATTGTTAGCCGTCGGCACGGTAAATGTCGCATTTGAAATAGGCAGTTGGTTTTTGCAATTGAAGACATAAATCGGCATTGTGCTCTCCTGATCTTCGTAATTTGGACACGTTTCTCTACTGAGACTTCACCACTCCACCGGTGCCGGGCTTCTGCCGCCCGCCGGCCAGACTCAGAACCTCCTCCACGTTGATCGTGGGAACGGCAAACGTGGGTGCGGCGGCGCTGGCCGGCATGAGTCTGATCACGCTTTCCAGAGTTGGAGCGGACGCCACGGCCGACAACGTTGGAAGAGCCTTTGCCAGGTCCGCCATCTTAGCCGTCAGGTCGGCTTCCGATGCGATGGGGAAGTAATACGCCGGAATGATGCTCCGGGCCTCGGCCATCGTCAGTGTCCTGCCACGGAACGTGACGGCCGCGTTTTCTCCGCCCAATGTATTCGCCAAGTCGTCGAAACTCGCGATAGGGTATTTAGCCTTCACGCCGACTTGCCTGACGACCGAAATTGTATCCTGCAGATCCGGATGCGATTGCAGAAGCCTATTCATTAAAGTCAGGTCTTCCGCTTTCAATGGTTCAAATGCCATACTGGCCTCCTTGCCGGTGTTGGTAATGGTTTTGGGTCGAAGCGTGCGGCAGACCAACCGCCGCGCTCAAAGCTTGTGGGTGGAACTGGAAAAATGCCGCAATTTCAACCGCGTCTGATGGTCCTCACCGCGCCCACCCTGCGGTGTGGTGCCTTGGAAATAGTGTTTTTGCCAAGTCTCCGTGGCTCCTGGCGCGGTCAATGCCTCCAGGAAATGGCTGCGGCTTTGGGCCCATGCCCGCGCCTTCAACGCCAACTCGGGATCTTCCTCCAGCGCTCGAATCTCGGGATCGAACGACTCGATTTCGCCGCGGCGCTGCGGGACGATCATGCAGATCGGCTCGTCTTTTTCAAACGTCACGGTCACTCCGGGACGTGTCAGCTTCCAGTTCATTGTGAAGCTGCCCACCGCCCAATCCGTCTCCACGATTCCTTCCAGCGGATAAGCGCCGTCCTTAGGCAGGTTCGCTGGACCCCGCACCAGCAGGTTGTAGCCGGGCGGCGTCCGAAACAGATACGGCAGCGTCCAAGTGACAATACCATGGCCAAAATGCGTGGAAGCCGGATACGGAGCCCAGCCCTCCGGGTACTCCACTGCGACACTGTTGATCGTCTCAGCGCCATCCCACGTCACTCGAAGGCGGTGGCTGTTGAGGACATGCCAGCCCGCTTGGTTCGCGATCAGAAGCGGCAGACACCGGTAAGCGAACTGATCTCCTGTTTCGTCCATCCAGCCTCTGTCCGCGGGCGCGGGCACTATCCGCATGGCCGGCGCGGCATAAGTCTGGTACGCCACCAGCCTAAGACGCGCTTCCGGTGTTGCTACTTGCGCCGTGCCGCTCATATCCGTTCAGCCGAGCCGGAAACCGGTTGTAACACTTCCGGAGGCGGCATAATCTCGTGCAGGCAGTCGCAGATCTTGGATACTTCTTCGATCTCTCCGCGGGCCACGGCTGCGAGCAGGTATACCAACATGGCACGCAGCGATTGCTCGGCTTCGGGCTCCAGCCGCTGTTCCCAAAGCGCGCTCCGCCACAACTCCATGCCCCGTTCGTGGCGCGTGAAGACCAGACCATGGTGAACAATATCGATGGATTCAACGGCGTCTTTCTCCAGCTTCTCGCCGCTGCGTGGCGCCTTAATACGAGCTTGGATGCTGGCGACCACATTGTCGATATGGGTCTCTTGTGAATATTCCATACGTCGCCTCCAATCTGCGACCGATTGTTTGCTTTTTAGATTACTACTTTCGTTGGTTCAGCGGCTTTCCCAGGAATCTTGAAGAGCCCGCGGGCGATCATGAGTTCAACACCCTTTTGCAATAAATCGTCTGGAGAAACCACCGGGAAGAAAAATTCCGGCATTAATCCCGCCGCGAAGTGCGGGTCGTAAGAGGTCTTACGGAATACCACAGGCGTGCCCGACCGGGTCATCTGATCGACGAAGTCTTCTTTTGTGGGTATTGGGAAAGACAAGTTCCTATCGCGCAGAAGCTCGGCGATTTCCGGATACTCCTCCCACGAAAAGCTGGATCCTGCAGCCATCAATCCTCCTCGAATATAAACCGCATAGCGCCGTCGGCCTAGGTTTGGATGACAATCGTGATGTCGTTCCCCGTGTCGCCACCGAAGGTGCCGGTGCCGATCGGACTCAACTGCCGGTCCGGCAGGTAGTAGACAGCCTTTACAGCGCCGAATAAATCTGTTTCGGTAAGTTTCTGATTTAGCTCCGTCTGCAAGGCCGACATCCCCGCTCTCGCTTGGGGATCTAACTTGGCGCCGATTTGCCCTGACTTCGCGCCGGACTCGACCCACCATTCGTAATCCGCTACCCAAGCCCGGAGATGATTGTCGGAGGTCACGTACAACTCGACGTTGTAGTCGACGGAGGCTTGATAGTCCGGCCAATACCAAGGCATATGCACGTGGAGCGGTTGGTGGATGCGCAGGTACGTGAGATTGCTGCTAAGCCATTGGTCGCTTGCGGGGAACATCTGCCAGGTAAGTAGCGGGTCCACATCGCGGGTGACTTGGCTTCCTTGGAGTTGATGGTCGAGAAACGAGTCCCACTCGGCCCGGAAGATGCCGACGAAGCCAATGCGATGCTCGTTGGCGCCGCTATTGTTCGATGCGATCAACAGCGCACTGTTCACTTGTCCAGTGTGCCAAAAGGTTGTCTCACCTTGAGTACCCGACAAGCTGATTTGGAAGAACTGGCCCGTGTAATCGTTGTTGTGGAACATCACGAGATTAAGATCGGCGGCGGAACAGTCGAGCCTTCCCGACGCGATCGAGTCAATAAGCCCCCTGGAGGAGAGCAGTGAGTTCGGGATTAAGCCGTAGCGGTCTCCGCTGCCGATTCCTGTTAGCAGCGAGGCGCCCGTCTGGTTCGGACCGCTGTAAAGCAAAGCCGTTGCGAGGAGAGACATGAGCCTAAGCCTTCCTTGCCAGGAGCGGGTTGAGCGTTTCCCGTGTTAGGACCGTTGTGACGATTTTGGCATGATCGACGCTTCGGCTGAGCTCGTTGATTACTGTCTGGGCCTCGACGAGTGTCTGTTCGGAGTGGCCCTTCACGACCCGATCAATCGCTGCGCGAATGACCTGTTCCGGGGTGGCGTTCTGGTCCACCAGTGTCCGGGCCCAGTCTGGTAGCCAGAAGTCGCTGGGCGGTTCGAAGCGCCGTGGGTTAACGGGAATCCGGCCGTATGCCGGATGTTGCTGCGTCGTTTTGCCGCCACCGAGAAGGCCGGGGCCCGGAACGGGTTTCGCCGCCGCGATGGACCGTACCGACACAGCCTCGGTGGTCGTCTTATTAGTTGTGGTGGCGCCAAGGCCGCCTTCTGTAGCCGTCTCAGTCATCTCCATCGCTCCCCAAGCGCGTGCTTGCAACCGGAATACTGCTCATAACCGGGATTTCCAGTTTTTCATCCCAGGTTTCCATGCGTATACACCCAACCGCCCTCCGCGAAGTGCGGGTCGTAAGAGATCTTACGGAATACCACAGGCATGCCTGACCCGGTCATCTGATCGATAAAGTCTTCTTTTGCCGGTATTGGGAAAGATAAGTTTCTATCGCGCGGAAGCTCGGCGATTTCAGGATACTCGCCCAACGAAACGTGAGGCCTCGCGGTCATCGTGCCCTCCCTGAGA
>JBDTAT010000329.1:0-2685 GCA_039924505.1 Bryobacteraceae bacterium | reverse complement strand
CGCTGCCTGGAGCGTGATCGCAAACAGCGGCTGCAAGCCATCGGCGAAGCGCGCATCGCCATCGACGGGCTGGAAGAAGGCGTTGCGGCGCGGCCGCCGGGCGACAGGCTCCGCGCCTGGATGGCTGCCACTGCGATCCTGGCTATCGCCGTAATCATTTTATCCGCTATCCATTTCCGGGAACGTCCGCAGAAGCCGGCCCTTATGCGCTTCCAGATTCCTTCGGTGGAGAAGCTATCGGCCGGCACCACAAGACGCACGATCGCGCTATCCCCGGATGGCCGCCAGATGGCCTTCCTTGCCCCCGATTCACGCGGGCAAATCATGTTGTGGGTGCGCGCACTGGATTCCCTGGAAGCCCGCGTCTTGCCTGGGACGGAGAGCGCAAGCCATCCCTTCTGGTCTCCAGATGGGCGGCATCTGGCCTTCTTCACGGCTGTCGTTCTGAAAACCATCGACGTGTCGGGCGGTCCCGCCCAGACTGTGTGCAGCGTCAGCGGGATCCACGGTGGGGACTGGAACCGGGAGGGTGTCATCCTCCTGCAGCGCGGCGCGGGAGGCGGCCTTGCCCGTGTCTCGCAGGCCGGGGGCGAAGTCACTACGGTGACCAAACCGGACGACGCTCGCGGCGAGATCTGGCATGGCTTCCCGCGGTTCCTGCCCGATGGCCGGCACTTCCTCTATTTCGCATTTGGCAGCCAGGCAACCAGCAGTATCTATCTCGGCAGTCTCGGCGGAAAAGAGAGAAAACACATTCTCAATGCCCATTCCACCGGGGTGTACCTTGCCCCCTCCAACGGCGAACGGACGGGTTATCTGCTCTTTCTGCGGGGGGACGTGCTGATGGCGCAGCCGGCCGATCCAGCCACGTTCGAATTCGCCGGCGATGCGGTTCCGATTGCCTCTGGAGTGGGATCGTCCGGTCCCGAGGCTCTGGTCACCGTTTCCGGGAACGGAGTATTGGCCTACCGTTCGGGCAGTCCGGTAGCTCTCAAGTTGCCCTTGACGTGGCTGGATCGCACCGGCAGGGTCCTGGGCGAGATCCCTTCGCCGAGCTATCCCAGCACCCTGGCGCTCTCCCGCGATGGCACGCGGGCGGCGTTCTCCCAGGTGGATCCGCAAAGCGGAAACACGGACATATGGATCGTGAATACGGCGCGCGGCGTCCCAAACCGGTTTACTTTCAATCACGGGACGGATCGCGCACCCGTCTGGTCGCCCGATGGGCGGCAGATTGCTTTTGAGTCGGACCGCGACGGCCTATATAAGGTCTATTGGAAGGATTCCATCAGAGCCGGCGACGACCAGTTGCTGTTATCGGTGGACGGCAGTCCGGAACCCACGGACTGGTCCTCCGACGGCCAGTTTCTTCTGTATTGGTCCCACGGTACGAACACGGGATACGACCTGTGGGTGCTCCAGAGCCTTGCAGGAGACCCAGCTCAGCGAAAGCGCGTGCCCTACCTGCAGACGCCATCCGATGAAACCCAGGGCCAGTTTCGCCCCGAGGCTGCCGGCGCCCCGCACTGGGTCGCCTACACATCCAATGAATCGGGCTCGTATGAAGTATACGTGCAGTCCTTTCCTATCGGCTCTGGAAAGTATCAGATTTCCAGCGGCGGGGGCACGCAACCGCGCTGGCGGCGAGATGGGAACGAACTGTTCTACCTTGCGGGGAACGGCAAGTTGATGGCCGTGAACGTGGCAGTCTCCCCCGCTTTCTCTTATGAGACGCCGCGAGCCCTCTTCGATGCTCACGTGGAAACAAGCGGGGTTCCGCAGTTCCCGCTTCGCTACGATGTCAGCCTGGATGGGAAGCGATTTCTCGTGGTCAGGAACCCGGAGGCTAGCGCAACGGAGACCTCGCCCATCACGATCGTTGTGAACTGGACTGCGGCTTTGAGACCGTGAAGTCCTGGCCGCTGATCGCCTCGAAGGCGCTTTGCTTCACCGCCACCAGCCGCAAGTGCCTCGGTTAGCGCGCGGAGTGATTTGCCAGGAAGGCCCAGCGGTCCTTGCACCAACCACACTGGCTTTCCGCGCCGCCATTGCGGACAATCGCGTCCCAGTAGCGATCCGTCTTCCTGATTTTCCGTCGCGATCTGGAAGGAAAGGCCTCGCTGTGCTTGAACGCCGGGCCACCGTTGAGACCGAGACAAGGAATGCCGAAACGGTGAACTCCACCGTCAGCACATCGCCCTCCTTGCCGCTCGGATAGTCACCGGGCGCTTTGTGAACAGCCGTCACTTTACTATCCGGGAGTGGCGGCATAGAAGCGTCGCCGCCTCAAGCGCGTCCTTGTCGAACCAGAGGCAGATCGTGTTCTTTGGCGTCATGTTGCCAAACTCCTTCTGCTCGGTCAGGTCGAGCGCCCGTGGTCTCCGGGCGGTACATCTCAGTGGCCTTCTAATTCAGATTGTTCGCAACGGTCCTGCCTTCTTGACAGTTGGCCTTCTGCTGGCAGAACAAGGGCCGCGTGGCGCGGCCAAGTTCCCCCAGGAGCAGTCATATGGCCCTGGTGACACGACTGTTGGGTCTACCCCTTCATGGCACGAGGATTGTCTGGCGTCAACTACTTTTACCGGTCAACGACAATTAAAATTGCCGCTCAACGACAATTACCTTTTCATCTGGATCTTCGCCGTTTGTTCTTATCTCAGCCTGCGGTTTAGGCAGGCGCTCCTG
>JBDTAT010000328.1:0-2759 GCA_039924505.1 Bryobacteraceae bacterium | reverse complement strand
CTTTGTTCTTGAAGCCCTGCTCGACCAGTTCCATCACCTGCTGCTCGCGCGGGGTCAGCTCGGAGCGGGGATAGCGGTCGGCGCGCGCGGATTCGCGGAACACGCAGTCTTCCATCCAGCTTCGGCCGCTGGCGACGGTCCGGATGCAGGCGATCAGCACGCTCAGATTCGCGGTTTTGCGGACGATGCCGCGCGCACCGGCCTGCAGGAAGCGCAGGGCTTCGGCCTCCGTCATCGAAACACCCCAGACGATGACGCGCGCCCCGGCGCCGGACGCTTTCAGCTCGGCGAGTTGTTCGAGGATGGCCTGGGCGCCGAAGGCTTTGTCGAGAACCAGAATGTCCAGCGCACTGCCGTGCGCGAGTTCGAACCCGGCGGGTAGCGAGTCGACGGCCTGGGTAAACTCGAGGTCCTGGCAAGAGCCCAGCATCCAGTGGACTCCCTCGGCGGTAACCGGTTGCGTGTCGCAGACCGCGACCGTGCTACTACCGGTTCCGGTGCTTTTGGGTTGCGTATCGGTAAGACTGAACATTTTTAACTCCGCCTCGGCTCTGACTCCGCTTTACGCCCAGTACTAGGCGTTCTACCTACCCTTATCGGCACGAGGACTAAAATGTTTAGTTGAGAATACGCCGCCCGGCTCTCATGTTATCCGTCACTTTTGCCGATTTAGTTGGTTGGAACGCTGAGGAAGTGGTCTCCCCGTTTACATGTCGAATCCAGAAACACCCAGATTCGCCAACAACTTAAGAGTCGTCTTCATCGCTCCTGTTTCCCGGGTCGTGGATGAGCTAAGCCCGTTGCTCAACCAGCACCTGCCGCAAACGCAGGTGAGTCTCCTGCGTTCCTATCCGGACCGGGATCAGGTAGCGGAGTTGTTGTCGGCAAAATCGCCCACGCTGTGCCTGCTCGACACAACCGCCGACGCAAACCGCGCATTTACACTGCTCGGCTCGCTGGTCAAGGCCGGTCCGAATCTCAGTGTCGTCGCCCTGCTGGGCAGTAACGATCCGGATTTCATCCTGCGATGCCTGCGCCAGGGCGCGGCCGACTTCATGCTGCAGCCATTCACCGGGGAACAGTTACAGTCGACGCTGTCGAAAATGGCGCGGCTGCAACCGTCGGCCAATGGGGATGAAAAGATTGCCAAGACCTACTGCTTCATTCCAGCCAAGGGCGCCTGCGGCGCCAGCACGATCGCCTGTAACTTCGCTTATCAGTGGAAGCGGCTGGGCGCCAAGAAAATCCTGCTCGCGGATCTGGACCCGCTGACCGGCATCGTCTCGTTCCTGCTGAAGATCAAATCCAGCTACAGCTTTATCGATGTTCTGCTCCGGTCCGGGGAGCTGGACGCAGATTTATGGAAGTCGGTAACCACGACCTCCAACGGCGTCGACGTGTTGCTGGCGCCCGAAACGATGGCCGAGGGCGTCAACGAGTTTACCGATCCCACCCCGATTATTGAATTTGCCCGTCACAACTACGACGTGGCGATTGCCGATGCGGCCAGCGCGTACGGGGAATGGAATCTGGCGCTGGCGCGGCTGTGCGACGAGGTTTTGCTGGTGACCACCAACGAACTTCCCGCATTGCAGGCCGCCCAGCGGGCGCTCTCCTACCTGGATGCGAACCGGATCGGCCGCTGGAAGATCCGTCTGGTAGTGAACCGCTACGACCGCGAGGTGGGGCTGAATAAGGACGTGATTGGCCAGGCGCTTCACACCGATGTATATCACCTGATTCCGAGCGACACTGAGTCCGTCCAGCGCGCCCTGATGGACGGCCGGCCGATTCCGGCCGGCAGCACATTCGGCCGGAGCATGCTCGCGTTGACCGACCGGCTCTCGGGCCGCGACGAGCCCATGAAGAAGAATTCGTCGCTGACAGGCCTGCTATCGCTGTTTACCCGCACGTCTTCGTAGCCGCGCTCCGTTGTGCGCGTTTCCAGCGGTCCGATTCCGGCAAGCTGCTATCCTATTTCGTGTGTTCGAGCTGACCGCCGCGAATGCCGGCGAATACCTGATAAGCCGCGGTTGCTCGGCGCCGGGTGCGCGCGTCACGGAACTGGGTGGCGGGGTTTCGAACACCGTGCTGCTGGTCGAAGGGCGCGATGGACGCTTCGTCCTGAAGCAGGCGCTGGCGAAATTACGCGTGGAGCAGGACTGGTTTTCCGACCGCGGGCGGGCGCTGCGCGAGGCTGAGGCGATGCGTCTGACGGCCGGATTCCTGCCGGAGGGATCCATTCCGGAAATCCTGTTTGAGGACGCCGGAAACTGCCTGTTCGCCATGACCGCCGCGCCGCCCGATGCCCGAACCTGGAAGGATCTACTGATGAGCGGCATCATACGCCCCGAGACTGCGGAGCGCATCGCCCATATTCACGGAGCGCTGATCCGCGCGGGCTGGCAATCGGCCGAGTGGGCCGCGCGCTTGGGCGACCTCACGGTTTTCGATCAGTTGCGCCTGGACCCGTACTACCGCTCGACGGCCCTGCGTCATCCGGATTGCGCCGGGTTCTTCCAATCGTTGATCGATACCGCCCGCACGCGGCGCGCCGCGCTGACCCACGGCGATTGGAGCCCGAAGAATTTCCTGGTACACGGCGATTACGTGATGGCGATTGATTTCGAGGTGATTCACTTCGGCGATCCATCGTTTGACGCGGCGTTTCTGCTGAATCATTTATTGCTGAAAAGCTTTCACCGGCCGGAATGGACGGCGCGCTACCTCGCGGCGGCCCGCCGATACTGGGAGACACT
>JBDTAT010000327.1:0-4761 GCA_039924505.1 Bryobacteraceae bacterium | reverse complement strand
TCCTCGGATGACCGCACGTTGGGGCGCTTCACGTCGGGCGCGCCGCGGATAGCGCCGTTGTATACGGATCTGAATCCAGCGGTGGCGCCGCAACCCTTGCACGTCGTTTCCGAAGCCGGACGGTTCGTGGTGACATGGCTGGGCGTGCCGGTTTATTCGGATTCCGGATTCAGCTCACCGCAGACGTTTCAGGTGCGGCTTTATCCGGATGGGCATATCGAATTCGCCTATCAGGGCGTCAGCGCGGCGAACGCCGTGGTGGGAATTTCCCCCGGCAATTTGACCAGCCTGCCGGCATTGGTTTCCTTCACGGCGGGAAGCACTCAAACTTATTCCGGTCCCGTCGCGGAGGTGTTTGCCGGTGACGACTCGGTGGATATTGTCACGGCAGCGCAGAAGTTTTATCAGGCGCATGACGACGCCTACGACTATCTGGTCTTCTACAACGCGGAAGCGATTCCGGCGTCGGCCGGCTCGGTCTCGTATGAAGTGACGGTGCGCAACAACCGCTCCGGCTATGGCGACGTTCCGGTGGAGGACGGGCCGGAGTATGGATCGATGCGCAGGCTCCAGGCGGTGCTGAATATGGGGCCGTTGAGCGAGTATCCCGCGGATCCGAACGGCCGCGTGCAATCGCGGTTCACCACCGGCGACACGCCGCTTTCCATTCTGAGCCATGAGACCGGCCACTTGTTTCTGGCGTATGCCAGCATCCGCGATGCGAACGACCCGGCGGCAATGCCGATGCTGTCGTCGCCCGATTTCGCGCACTGGAATTTTTCATTCAATTCGGAAGCGTCGTTCATGGGCGGAAACTTGATTGCGGATCAAGGCGCGGGCGCGGCGCCGCGGTTCCTGACCACCGGCGCAGTTTCGCAATACGCTCCGCTCGATCAGTATCTGATGGGCTTTCGGGCGCCGGAGGACGTTGCGCCAACGTTCCTGGTAACGAACTCGACCGCCGGGGACTCGTCGCGGTTGCCGGAACCGGGTGTCGCGTTCGACGGGCAGCGCGAGGACATTGCGGTGGAGCAGGTGGCGGCCGTTGTCGGACGACGCACGCCGGATTCTACGGTGGCCCAGCGCCATTTCCGGTTTGCCTTCGTGTTGATTGTGCCGGCCGGGTCCAGCGCGGATGCGGCGCAATTGGCGCAGTTGGACGCCTACCGCGCCGGGTTTGAGCCATACTACGCGACGGCTGCATCGCAATTGGCGACAGCGGATACCGCGCTGAAACACGCTCTGCATTTTTCTGGATTTCCCGCGGTCGGTGTGCTGCAAGGCGCGGCGGCGGCGGCTTCGGTGACTATCGAGCAGCCGGCCGCCGCGGCGTTGACGCTCACGATTCAGACCGCCAACGGCGTGGTTGCGGCGCCGGCGATGCTACAGATTCCGGCCGGTGCGACGAACGTGAAATTCCAACTGAACGGCGTGAAGGCGGGAGTGGAAGACCTGACGGTGACGGCCGCGGATGCGTCGTTTGAGACGGTGTTTTCGCGCGTCGAGGTGCTGGGCGCCGAGAGCGGACTGCATCTATCGGTAGTTCAGGGAGGGCAGCCGAATGCGCCCGTGGTCGTGCAGGTGGTGGACGTCAATAACCTGCCATATCCGAACGTGCGCGTGCTGGCGGCCGCAACGGGTGTGGGCGCCGTGCAACCGGCCGCGGCGGTGAGCGATGAATCCGGCCTGGTTTCGTTCCAGTGGATGCCCGGCGGGAGTGGTCCGCTGAGGCTATCGCTTGATGGCGTCGCGAACTCGGCTATTACCGTCATGGCAATTTCCGCGCCAGTGATCAACCTGAACGGTGTGGCCAACGCGGCGTCATATGCCGTGGGCTTGGCGCCGGGCGAAATTGCGAGTATTTTCGGCGCGAACCTGGCAGTCGATCCGCGGGTGCTGATCGACGGCGCGTCGGCCAACGTGTTCTACGCGAGCGACGGACAGATTAATTTTCTGGCGCCGGCGACGCTGGCTCCCGGCACGGCGGCCGTCGTGGTCTCGACGAGCGGAGGCGTTTCGGCGGCCATGCAAGTGCCGGTGACGGCGATCGCACCCGGCATCTTTTTCGACACAGCGTCGGGGCTCGGCGCGGTATTGATTGCGGGGACGGGCCTCACGACGGCGGAGCACCCAGCTGCGGCGGGCGACGCCCTCGAGATCTACGCGACCGGCCTGGGGACGGCGCCTGCGGCGGCGCAAGTGACCATTGGCGGAACGCTCGCGCAAGTGCTCTACAGCGGACCTGCGCCGGGGTTCCCGGGTCTTTCGCAAATCAATGCCGTAGCGCCGGACGGTCTCGCAAGCGGCGCGCAGAATCTGGAACTCTCAGTCTCGGGTGTGCCGAGCAACGTGGTTAAAATTCTGCTTCAGTAGTGTATGAAAACCATGTTGAGCAGAAGACGCTTTTTTGAATCGGCGCTCGCCGCCACCTCGGTTCCCGCTTTGATAGCTCAGCCTGGGCGGGCCAGTTCTGAGTGGGGAGGGCCGGTTCTCGACATTCATCTGCATCCGCGCCGCGGTGACGAGAAAGAAATAGACCATCTGAACGGAAGCGGTGTTGCCAAAGCGGTCCTGTTGCCCAGCGCGACCGGCGGCGATCGGGCGAAGGCCGTTGTGAAACAGTATCCCGAGCGCTTCGTCCGGTTCACCAATGCGGACGTCAGAGAATCGGATGCGGGCGGGCGTCTGCGCGCCGGCATCCGCGATGGTGCGATCGGATTCGGCGAGATGAAGTATCCGGTGGCGCTCGATGGCCCGGAGATGCGGCGCGTGTATGCGTTGGCGGCGGAGTTGAACGTTCCGGTGCTGATCCACTTTCAGGAAGGCGGGTGGAACACGGGTTTCCGGCGGCTGCCCGCCATTTTGAAGGCCTATCCGCGAACGACATTTATCGGACACGCGAATTCGTGGTGGGCGAATATCGGCGCGGACGTGAACGATAAGATCGCGTACCCCACCGGTCCGATTAAGCCCGGTGGTTTGACGGACCGGATGCTGGCGGACTATCCCAACGTGTACGGCGATTTGTCGGCTAACTCCGGGCGGAATGCGCTGGCGCGCGATCCGGATTTCGCCGCCGCGTTTCTTGCGCGCCATCGCACGAAGCTGATGTTCGGCAGCGATTGCGGTTGCCGCGATGGACATGGCGCGGATCAGCCGCAGGCAACGGTCCAGGGGAAATGCGTGGCGCGGGAGACGCTGACACTGCTCGGGCGTTTGACGGACCCGGCATTGTTCCGCACGATTACATGGGAGAACGGAACCAAACTGCTGAAGATATCCGGGTGAGCGGCCGCGCAAGCAGTTGCTAGAAGCCGCGCGCGTAGTTGTTGTGCGCGATAAACGCCGGGCGCCGCTCAAAGGACGGACGGAAGGTTCCGAGACTGCTGGGTTCGCGCCCGGTTCAGAATACAGCGAAAGCGCGGCGCGTTATTGGATGGCGATATTCACCCTATTGGATGCCGCGTTTCCGATGCTGAGCGCGAGCGGCTGATTGCCGCCGGCTGATCCCAAAGGGATCTGGATGGCGACCTGATAGAGGCCGGCGAATCCCGGCGATGCGATGGAATAAAGCACGCCGGCGCTCTGGCCCCCAACGGTGGCGGTGACCGGCACGGTGTCATAAAACGTGTCCGTGGGCACCAGTAATCCCGTGCTCAAGGGCGGCACGGTGACGCCCAAGCCGGTGACGTAGACGATCAGGACATCGCCGGCCGTGGCCGGGTTTGCGGGGCGCACCAGCGAGTAATCGGAATTTTTGATGACGAGTCCGCCAACGGTATCGTAAAAGATAACGGGCGCGGCGTCGGCGATGGTCACCATGAACGCCGCTCCGGCTCCGTTGGAGTTGGTCGCCACCAGCGGATGCGGGCCCTGTGCGATGCGCACGGGAACCTGAATATTGAGCTGGCCCGGACTTACATAGATCACCGGAGCGTTCACGCCGTCGATGGTTACGGAGGCGCCGTTCAACGATGGCGGCAAAGAGGTCAGGCCGGAGAAGCCCGAAAGATCGGCGGCGGCCTTTGCCAGATTGGAGCCAAAAATGGAAGCGAGGCTGCCGGGGGCCAGCGCGGTGCGCGATGGATCGAGGACCGCCGTTTCGGCGAAAGTGACGTTCGGACGCGCAATATTAGCGGCCGCGAGTTGGGAGCGAGCGGCGCCGGAGCCGTGATCGGCGGTGTGGATATTCAAATAATGATTTTCCGGATTTAACACGATATCATTCAACGTTTTGATGGCGGCCGGCGTGTTGGCGGTGGTAATCCGGTAGATATTTCCCGAACCCGAGCCGGCCGCCAGCACGGGGAACATTGCGAGACGCGAATCGATGGTGATGGGTCCAGCTTGGCCGGCGGGACCGTCGTGAATATGCATGGCAGTGATTTGTGAGCCGGCCGGGAATCGCGGGTTGGCATCGAAGACGACGGCGCCGGCGGCAACCGTGCCGTCCGCGTTGCGCATGGTATGGATGCCGACGGCGGAAGGGGCGGAGCCGGCGAATCCGGTAACCGGCGGGGTTTCATTCGACGGCAGCAAATTCATCTGGAAGGTCATCCGATCGGTGTTCTGAAGCTGGGCGCGTATAGCTCCGCCGCCGTTGACGTTGGTATGGATATTGATGTAATAATTTTGCGGCGCGGCGAATAACCCGTTCAACGTATCGAGGATCGGCTGCTGCGCGATATTCACTTCGGCCACCAGGTGCAGATTGCCGGCGCCGGTCGAATCGACGCTGATGGGCTGGCCGCCGAGGTCGCT
>JBDTAT010000326.1:0-3018 GCA_039924505.1 Bryobacteraceae bacterium | reverse complement strand
CCTAGACGTGTGAGGCAAATATCCTATGCTCTCCTGTGAAGATGTACTTCTCGCCGTGTACCGAGGTTTTAATACGCGCGACATCGAATCCGTTCTCGCGGCCATGCACCCCGACGTTGATTGGCCTAATGGTTGGGAGGGAGGACGCGTTCATGGACGCAAGGCTGTGCGCGAATACTGGACGAGGCAGTGGAGCGTTATAAATCCCCATGTCGAACCTCTGAGATTCCATACCGATGATTCGAACCGAACCTTTGTCGACGTCCATGCCGTAGTGCGCGATAGAGATGGCAACATCATAGCGGACGAGATAATCCAACATATCTACGTCATTGAGGACGGCCTGATCCAGAGCATGGAGATCCGAAAGCCAGAAGTTTCATTCTCCGGCGGTTCCCTAAAATCAAATTGACCCACTACCGAATTTCGGATCTCAATCGCGCGCTGGAGCTCGATCCGCAAGCGAGCGATGCCAGCGCCTATTTGAATCTGTTGATGCGCGAACGCGCCGATTTGCGCGAAATGCCGCAGGAGCACAGGAAGGACATCGCGACTACGCCTCCGCCGCCTCCGCCGCCTCTGGCTCCTCCCGGCGGCGAGGACGCAACGCCGCGGCGTATCCGGTTCAGCGGACCTGTTCGAATCGCCAAGCTGATTCGCAGAGTGGCGCCGGATTACCCGCCAGTGGCCAAACGGGAGCGCGTTCAGGGAACGGTACGATTCGCCGTGACCATCGACGAGAGCGGCTACGTGCGAGCCATTCAGTTAGTGAGCGGCCATCCGTTACTGGTTCCGGAGGGCATCGCCGCCGTGCGCCAGTGGGTGTACCTGCCCGCGCTGCTGAACAGAGAGCCGATCGAAGTAACGATACCTGCCGAGGTAAATTTCGTGCTTCCCGCCGGCGGACCGGGTATATAATCCTCCTAAGGAGGCCGGATGTTGGAACGCTACACGGAGCGCGCGCGCGGCGTGATTTTCTGCGCCCGGAACCAAGCGGCGATGGACGGTGGAAGTCCGGTGGACATCCATCACTTGCTTCTGGGCATCCTCGATGAGGATCCGGACGTAGTGGCGCGGTTCCGCGTCGCGGAAGATCCATTGCGCGAGAAGATCGCTCGATCTGGCGACATTCTGCACCACCTCATCAAGTCGTTGAAAATGCAAGAACCGCTTTCCGTCCCATTCGAGTTCGCGGGCTCGGTTCTACAGATAGGCTTGCCGCATCTCCCGAACTCAATGTCCACTGAAACCGTTCCGCCTGAAATTGTAGCAGGGACCGTGCATTTGGCGGTAGACTCGTAATCCGTGAGGAAGCCCGGTAAACAACATCCCGGCAAGGTAGAGAGGCGAGCACCGAAGGCGCCGCACGATCCTTACAGTGAACTGTTGAGCGGTGTCGTTAGCCTCATCGAGCTCGCGCGGCTGGCGGCCGTCCGATCCGTCAATGTGGTGCTGACATCGACGTATTGGCTGGTCGGCCAGAGGATCGTCGAACACGAGCAGTCCGGTTCAGCGCGTGCCGCTTATGGAGAGGAGTTGATAAAGCGGCTGGCCGGGGATCTAACATCCCGGCTTGGGCGCGGCTTTTCCGAACGTAACATGCGGCAGATGCGGTTGTTTTACTTAGGCTGGCCAAATCCGCAGACGGTGTCCGCCGAATCGGTCGAATCGGCAATTTGGCAGACACTGTCTGCTAAATCTGCCTCGTGGCCTCAGTTTCCGCTGCCTTGGTCTCACTATGTGCGGCTGATCTCCGTCGCCGACCTGAAGGCCCGGGAATACTACGAGCGTGAGGCCTTGGTCGGTGGCTGGTCGGCCCGGCAGCTCGACCGCCAGATCGCCAGTCTTGCTTACCGGAGAACCCGTGGCGCAAGATCTATAGCGGTGAAAGACGACACCTTGCCAGCCGACGCGCATGTGAGAGACCCGTTCATCCTCGAGTTCTTGAATCTGAAGGACGAATATTCGGAGACAGAACTCGAAAATGCGCTCTACTGGGTATCCCCTTGACTCAGCCGACCCCAACCTGTAGATTTGTGCCGTGGAGGATTATCCGCGAACCATTCAGGAATTCGAGGAGCGGTTTTCGACCGAGGACGGCTGCCGAGTATACCTGGTGAGTCTTCGGTGGCCCGATGGCTTTCGATGCCCGCATTGTCAGGGATCGAAGGCTGTCGTGGTTCGTTCCACTTTGTTCCAGTGCTGTGCGTGTCGGCGACAGACCTCGGCGACAGCAGGCACAATTTTCCAGGACACACGGAAGCCGCTGGTGACGTGGTTCCGCGCGATGGGGTATGTGACGAGTCAGAAGAACGGAGCCAGCGCGCTAGGGTTGCAGCGTGTCTTGGGGATGGGTAGTTATGAGACTGCCTGGACGTGGCTGCATAAGTTGAGACGCGCAATGGTGCGACCGGATCGGGACCGGCTGAAGGGCTGGATCGAGGTGGATGAAACCATGGTCGGTGGATTGGAAGAGGGCGTCGCAGGCCGGCAAACCGAAAGTAAAGCTTTGGTCGTCATTGCCGCCGAGGCCGCTGGTCCGGGCATGGGGCGGATTCGGATGCGGGTGATTGAAGATGCTTCTGCTGGCAGCCTGCACCCTTTTGTCCAAGATTGCGCCGAGCCGGGAAGTACGCTTCACACCGACGGCTGGCAAGGCTACTCGGGCTTGGACAAGAAGGGGTATCAGCGGGAGATCACGGTGCTGCGGGGACGGAGGAAGGAAGCTTCCACGCTGATGCCGCGCGTTCACCGGATCGCAGGCTTGTTGAAGCGGTGGCTGCTCGGTACCCACCAAGGCGCAGTGGCACCTCAACACCTGTCCTACTACCTAGATGAATTCACCTTTCGGTTCCACCGTCGGAAGTCGAAAAGCCGCGGCAAGCTCTTTTTCCGGCTCATGCAACAGGCAGCCAGCACCTCTCCGAAGACCTACAAAACCTTAATCGGCGGCTCCAAATCCTCAGAGCAGGCGGCACAACAGGTTGGGGTCGGCTGAGTCAAGGGGATACCCAGTTG
>JBDTAT010000325.1:0-4937 GCA_039924505.1 Bryobacteraceae bacterium | reverse complement strand
AGGAATCCGCCGCATATCCCGGCTGCTTACTCCTACCGGCCGGGCTGTTTTCGGTTACACGAATTCACAACCCCGCTTCCGGCGGCGATAAGAACATCAGGCGCGTGGACGGGCGCTGAGCCGCACTCGCGAACCGGGAGATTTTCATGAAAGTTCTTGCCGTAATGTCGCTGCTGCTCGTGTGTCCGTGCGCAAGCGTGGCTGGCGAACATCCCTCCCCGGCCAAACGCATCTGGATTCGCCGCGCGACCCTCGCCGCAAGCTGCGCCGCCAGCATGATCTTCGATACGTATTCCACTCGCGCGGCTGTTTCCGCCGGAGCCGTCGAAGGCAACGCCTTGATCGCATCGCCCGAAGGCCGCCCGCGTTGGGCTCTTACCTTCGGCCTCAAAGCAGCCGTGTGCGCCGGCTCGGCCGTCCTCCAGGAATCCGCCCGTTTCCGGCCGCCCGGCGCCGAAATTTCTCCGTGGACCTGGACCGCCATCAACACCGCGTCCACTGCCGGCTACACCTGGCTCGGGTTCCACAACCTGGCGCTTAGCCGCCAGCTGAAAGCCGGCCCTCACCAACCGTAAAGCCGCCGCGCGTTATCGCGCAGCACCATGCGCGCCAACTCCATTGCCCGGTCGTGATTGATCTCCGCATCCCGCATCATGTCCGTCAGCGCCATCCCCAGCGCCACGCGGTTATTCGATGCCGCCATGTAGCCCGTCTCCTCCCAGCCGGTCTCGGGCGTGATCGGCGAGGCGTCCGTGCCGAATAAAACTTTGTCCGGCATGAACTCCAGCCATCCGCGCAACACCTCCGCGATCGCGTGTGGATACAACAAATACGCCAGAGTGGAGCAGTCCACCCAAACATTTGGCTTCGTCAGCAGCGCCCCGGCTTCCTTCGTAAACGGCCAGCCGCCATGGATGATTACGAATTGCGTTTTCCGCAGCGACGGATCGTTTAAAACCGATTCCAACAGCAACGGGCTCGTGCCAGCCACGTGAAAATATCCGCCCGCGCCCGCCGCCGTGTGAATATGCACCGGCATCCCCAGCCGCCCACATTCGCCCGCCATGTAGCGGAACAAATAATCCTGCAGCTCTTTGTATTCGCTATCCGTCGGCAGCGCCGAGCCGGCGAAAATCGAGTAGACCCGGTCTGCTTCCACCTTCGGGCCGGCCGCGAAATCAAGCGATCGCAAATACGCCGCCTCGAACTTTTCCGCCACCGC
Source organism: Bryobacteraceae bacterium (assembly GCA_039924505.1). Lineage (GTDB taxonomy): Bacteria > Acidobacteriota > Terriglobia > Bryobacterales > Bryobacteraceae > JBDTAT01. Next base: position 3,715 of record JBDTAT010000325.1, on the reverse strand, counting down.
TCCGCCGCGCTTCTGCCGCTCCAGCGTAGCGGTGACGAACTTCAGATAGTCGTCGAACTTGGGCGGCAGCACCGCCAGATTATCTTCTTTCAGATACCTCGCCAGCAGGTGCTCTTCTCCGGTGAAAAACGCCTTGCGGTCCGGATCGGCCTTGGCCAGACTCTCGTTGTTCAGCGGATACATCAGCGCGTCGGCAAACGGTACCCAGCGGAATCGCGGCGCCTGCAACCCGCGTCCCATCGACACGCGGTTCGCCAGCATCGTATCCACTCCCATTTCGTCCAGCACCCAATTCGCGTAGCCGTCGCCCTTATCGCGCATCGCCTTCCGCTTGTCGTCCAGATACTGGCGCACGTGACCGGCCGACAGATCGGCATCGCGATAGTGGAATAGCGCGCGCATCGCGGGCAGATAATCGCCCGTCGCCGGATTCAGCCGCACCGGCATCGGCGACGGCTCCATCATTGCGACCGGCAGCGCATCGTACTCGTCGTCTTTTTCGTTCGCGCCGGTCACGCGCAGCGGGTGTGCGTGATTGTCGATCGCCTTCGTGCGCCCGATTTCCAGCGCCAGTTGCGGATCGACGCTCGTGCCGTGCGGAGATTCACAGCCCGCCAGAGCCACAAGGGCCACCGCCAACGCCAGAGCCGGACGGCGCCACACGCCTTCCCCAATACCCATCGGCGCTATTGTACGACTTCGAACGGCAGCGTGACTTCGATGCTCCGCGGCGGCAGGCACAACCGGTCCGTACACGCCTGATACCGGAGCTTCCCGGTGAGTTTTCCGGCTCCCAACGGCGCATCGGCCCCCGCCTTGAACCGCGTCACAATTTCGAAAGCGCCGCTGTACACCGAAAGCGGCTTCGCGGAAAATTCGTACTTCTCCGTTTTTGGCAGCGGGTAGGCGATTCCGGCAGCCGCAATCGCACCCGACCCCCAGCTCAGCCGCAGTGGAATCAGATATTCATCGGAGGGCGTATTGCTGTTGCAATGGTAGCCAGGCCGCAACTGAACCACGAGTTTCGATTCCACCGTGCCTCCGCGATGCGCCATCACTTTCGCCGGCGGAGCGATTGTCGCGGGATTACTTTGCGCCCGTACGGGAGTCCAGGCCAGCACGCTCGCCGCTATCCAGCAAATTATTAATCTCATTCTGATATCTGCTCCGGCTGACCAGTCCGACATGAATCGCCGCCACGCGGCCGTCGCGATCGATCAGGAACGTCGACGGAATCGCATCCAGACCGCCATACAAATTCCCCACTTCATCGTTTCCCATCAGTACTCGATAGTTGATTCGCGCCGCCGCGACAAACGGCTTCACCGCTTGCCAGCCGTCGTCGTCCATCGACACGCCCAACACCTCGAAGCCACGGTCTTTGTACTGCCGCTCGAAATCCAGAAACCATGGAATCTCCATTTTGCATGGGCCGCACCATGTTGCCCAGAAATTCAGTAGCACCACCTTGCCTTTGTAATCGGACAAGTGTACGGTGGCCCCGTTCTCGTCCTTCAACGCGAAATCCGGAGCCGGCTGGCGGTCTTTCTCGGCCTTCACGGCAGCCTTCGCCTCAATGGAGCGCGAGGCGCAACCCACCGCCATCAGCGAGGCGGCAATCGCCGCTGCAAACACCACGCGGTGCAGCAAAATTTTCAAGGTATCCTCACCTTCAATTATATAGAGATTCCCCGGCCCGAAAAAAGTTGCCGCATCCATTCGCGCCGCCGTTCGCGGAATCGCGCGGCCAGCGTATATTCCGCGTGCCGCCGCACGCCTGCGTACACAAACGCGCCCGAGTCGCAAAAGCTTTCGCAGAGATATTCGCGCCACCGGCGAGCGTGTTTTGTACGATCGGCGGGCCTTAACGCAGCTTTGCGATGTTCGGCCGACCAGCCCAGTTCGCCCCGCGCGCCGGCCGCCAGCTCCGTCTCCACCAGCAGCTCCCACGCGCGCCGCGCCGGATTTCCCAGGCGCACCCAAGCAAAGTGAAAGATCTCATGCGCCAGAATGCGCCGCAGCTCTGCCGGCTGTTTTCGGAGCGCGGCGTCCAGCACCACCTTCCGCTTGCGCACGAATGCCCCCGCATGCACCGCCCTGCCCTTCGACTCGCCTGAGAGCAACTTGCCGCGGTACGCCGTCAGCGATCCGCGAAAGGAAACCCGCACGGGCTCGCCCTCGAGTTGGCCCAGAAACTCCCGCCATCCGCGGTTCCGCGGCAAACTACCGCTTCGCAAAGAAACTGGCGTCGTCAATGGTAACCGTGAATCGCTTCTGCAACGCTTGGAACCAGACGTTAAAGTGCTGCTGTTTGACCTGATGCAAAACGTCATCGCGCACGTCGCCGTACGGCGTCACAGTAAGTTTGTCGAGTTTCACAATGTAGAAGGCGTTCGGCTGCGGCATTGGCTCGCTCACTTCGTCCGCCTTCATCGCGAAAATCTGGCTCTTCAGCGCCTCCGCGTACTGCCGGTCGTTCCGCCGCATCTTCACGGCCTCCGCCTGCGTATCGTCCGGATATTTTTTGTGCAACGTCTCGAAGTCGGCGTCCTCATGGATCTGTGCTCGAATCTCGCCCGCCAGCCGTTGCGCTTCGGCTTGGGTTTTCAGTTTATGCCCCGCCACCATCGGCGGCGAGGCCGCGCTCGAATAGAAAACCATCAGCCAGTGGATGTCGGCCTGCGTGAACAGCTCCGGGTGGGTCCGGTACCACTTCTCCTGCTCGTCGTCGCTCACCGGAATCTCGTTCCCTTGCTTCGTCAGTTCTGCGTTGTAGAGCACCTGCAAGCGCAGGTTTTTCATTTCCTCTTTGTATGGGCTTTCCTTCTCCAGCCCTGCCTGATCGGCCTCCGACGCCAGGTAGTGGACCAGGAAATACTCCTCCAAGAAGTTCTTCATGTCCCCCTTGGCCTTCATTTGCACCTCCGGCGGCATCGCCGCAAGAATGCTCTTTGCGCTATCGGCCGTCAGCGTCTTTCCATCCACCGTCGCCCCGCCGCCGGCTGTCATCGCCGGCGTGAACCGCGTGCGCAGCGACTGGATCCACTCGTTGAACTTCCGCTGCTTCACTTGCTCCACCAGCTTCTCGCCGATCTCCACGATGCTGGGCGGCACAAGCGCTTCCAACTTCACAATGTAAAAGGCGGATGGCGTCTCAATCGGATCCGGTATCTCTCCCGCCTTCGCGGCGAAGATAGCTTTCTTCAGAACGCCGTCGATCGGATCGTCCCGATGAATCGTGCCGCGGTCGGACGTCCGGTCCTGCGAGTATTGCTTCTGGAGTTGGTCGAAATCCGCACCCGCCGCCAATTGCTTGTGGATGCTCGCAGCCAAGGCCTTCGCTTCCGGCTCAGTGCGCGCATTTTTCGTTCCGGAACCGGCCGCGCCCGGGTTCTTCGAGTAGTAGAGCGTGATGATGCGAACTTCCGCCTCTGTCGGGTACCGGCCCTTGCCTTCGTTGTAGGCGCGCTCGAGTTCTTCGCGCGTGACCGCGATCTTCGCCGCGTACGCCGCCGATTCCGCATTCGTCAGCACGCGCAGCCGCGCCGTCTCGATCTCTTCTTTGTACGGGCTCTCCCGGTCCAGATGCTCCGCATCGGCTAACGATCCCAGATACGCCGCGAGAAAATAGAATTCCAGCGCCGGCTTGGGATTTTTCTCGACGCGTTCGCGGACGTCCGGCGGCATCTCCGCCAGCAAGTTCTTCATATCGCCG
>JBDTAT010000324.1:0-3316 GCA_039924505.1 Bryobacteraceae bacterium | reverse complement strand
GCCCTTCTTGATCCGGTAGAGCGGCGGCTGCGCGATGAACACGTGTCCGCGCTTGATCAACTCCTGCATGTGACGGAAGAAAAATGTCAGCAGCAGCGTGCGGATATGCGATCCGTCCACGTCCGCGTCCGTCATCAAAATGATCTTGCCGTAGCGCAGCTTCGTCACATCGAAGTCTTCCTGGCCGATGCCGGTGCCGAGCGCCGTGATCATCGACCGGATTTCCTCGTGGCCCAGCATCTTGTCGTAGCGCGCTTTCTCCACATTCAGGATCTTGCCCTTCAACGGCAAAATTGCCTGGTAGCGCCGGTCCCGTCCCGTCTTCGCCGTCCCGCCAGCCGATTCGCCCTCCACCAGAAACAGCTCGCACCGCTCCGGATCCCGCTCCTGGCAATCCGACAATTTCCCCGGCAGGCCGCCCGAATCGAGCGCCCCTTTGCGCCGCGTCAGATCCCGCGCCTTACGCGCCGCCTCTCTCGCCCGCGACGCGTCAATCGCCTTCGAGACAATCTTCCGCATCACCGCCGGGTTCTTATCGAAGTACTCGCCCAGCTTTTCATTCAGGAACTGGACCACGTAACCCTGAATGTCGCTGTTCAGCTTGCCCTTCGTCTGCCCTTCGAACTGGGGCTGCGGCAGCTTCACGCTCACCACCGCCGTCAATCCTTCCCGCACATCGTCGCCCGTCAGATTTTCCTTGACGTCTTTGAAAAGGCCCGCTTGCTGGCCGTAAAAATTTATCGTCCGCGTCAACGCGCTGCGGAATCCGCTCAGGTGCGAGCCCCCATCCACCGTGTTGATGTTATTGGCGAACGAAAAAACCGTCTCGCTGTAGCTGTCGTTGTATTGCAGCCCCACTTCCATCGCCAGCACTCCGCCGTTGGGCATTTCGCGTTCGCCCTCCACGTGTATCGGCTTCTCATGCAGCACGCTTTTGCTCCGGTTCAGATGCTTGATGAACTCCGCGATGCCGCCGCTGAAATGGAACTCCATGAACCGCTGCGGCTCTTCCCGCTCATCGGTCAAGGTGATCCGCAGGCCTTTGTTCAGAAACGCCAACTCGCGCAACCGCTGCGCCAGCGTGTCGTAGTTGAACTTGGTCGCTTCCATGATCGTTGTGTCCGGCCGGAACGTCAGCTTGGTTCCCGTCTTCTTCCCCGCCTTGCCGGTTTGCGCCAGCGGACTCTTCGGTACCCCCCGCGCGTATTCCTGCTCCCACGTGTGCCCCTCGCGCGATATCTCCAGTTGCAGCGATTCCGATAGCGCGTTCACGCAGCTCACGCCGACGCCGTGCAGGCCGCCCGAGACTTTATAGCTCTTCGAATCGAACTTGCCTCCGGCGTGTAATTTCGTCATCACCACTTCGGCCGCCGAGATGCCTTCTTCCTCGTGGATACCCACCGGAATCCCACGGCCGTTATCCACCACCGTTACCGAGTTGTCGATGTGAATGGTGACGGTGATCTCCGTGCAATAACCCGCCAGAGCTTCGTCCACCGAGTTGTCCACTACTTCGTACACCAGATGATGCAGCCCGGCGTCGCCGGTTGAGCCGATATACATTGCGGGCCTCAGCCGCACTGCTTCCAGGCCCTCCAGCACCTTGATGCTGCTGGAATCGTAAACGTCTACCACCGTACTTCCTAAATCTTTAGTTGCCATAGAAAATTGATTTATAAAACTGTCTTGGGACTCACCGCTCAGATGCGCATGGGCATAATCACATACCGGTAGCCGTACCCCGTGTCCCCCGCCGGCCTCAACTCGCCCGCGCTATGCGCGTCCTTGAAGCGGAATAACACTTGTTCGGATTCCACGACGCGCAGAAAATCCAACATGTATTGCGCGTTGAAACCGATCTCCACTTGCGCGCCGTCGTAATCCACCAGCAGACTCTCTTCGCTCTCTCCGGTCTCCGATTGCGACGAATGCACCTTCACCTCGCCCGCACAGACTTGCATCCGGATCGCCCGCGACCGTTCGTCGGAAAATTGCGACACGCGCTCAATCGCCGCCTTGAATTCATCCCGCGGCACTCGCACCTCATGCGGATGATCCTTCGGCAGCACGCGCTCGAAATCCGGGAAATTTCCCGTCAGCTTGCGGCTCAATAACAGCCGCTCGCCAAGCTGGAAGAATAAATGATTTTCATCGCCCGAAAACTGAATCGATGCTTCGTCGCTAGCATCCTGCGCCAGTTTCAAAATTTCACTCATCGCCTTGCGTGGTAATAACGCGCGGTACGCCGCGGTCACGCCCGGCACGTCGCCCGTGGTCTCCACCATCGACAACCGGTGTCCGTCCGTCGCCACCATCGCCAGGCCGTTATTCTTCAGCACCAGCAGCGCGCCATTCAGCGTGAACCGCGACTCCTCCGCTGAAATCGCGAAGATGGTTTTTGCAATCATCGACGCCAGCGCCTTCACCGGAATCTTCGCCAGCACTTCGGGCATCTGCGGCAACTCGGGAAAACTATCCCGCGACATCCCCGCAATGCGCGTGCGCGACCGTCCGCATAGCAACGCTACCCAATGATTCTCCTGCAGCTTCACGCTCACATCGGCGTCCGGCAACAACCGCGCGTAATCGAGCAGCCGCCGCGCCGGAATCGTCCCCGCGCCCGGCTTCTGCACGCGCGCCGGGCAACTGCAGCGGATCCCCAGCTCCAGATCCGTCGCCGTCAGCACAATCCGGTCTCCGGCAGCCTCCACCAGCACATTCGACAGAATCGGAATCGTCGTTTTCTTCTCTACCACGCCCTGCGAAAGATTCAGCTCCCGGACAAGATCTACTTTGCTAACGGTGAATTCCATGTGCGGCGGTCTCCCAAAGTTCTTCTACGAAGTCGAGAATCACTACTCTATAAGAGTAGAGTTCATAGGGGCTGTTGAAATGTTGATTTCTCTCTAAATTATAGCAAACTCATGGTGTTCGCGTCACGCTTGGTTGTGCAAAAACAGTGGCCCGAATGTGTACCCATTCGCCGTCCCCGGTTCTTGCACAGGCATTGACAGCCCGCTCACCCATGCCGCTGTGATTATCTTCATAAATATCAATGAATGCTGTCGATTAGGCTGTGTATCATGCTGTTCAATTCCGGATCCCGATGCCGCAGCTCCTCAATTTTTTTGACCGCATGCAGCACGGTGGTGTGATGTTTACCCCCGAACGCCCGCCCGATTTCGGGCAGCGAAGCGTGCGTTAATTCCTTGATCAGGAACATCGCAATTTGCCGCGGTCGCGAAATATTCCGCGCGTTCGTCTTCTGCTTCAGTTGCGCCGGTTGCAAGCTGTGCCGCTCCGCCACGGCCTTCAC
>JBDTAT010000323.1:0-4854 GCA_039924505.1 Bryobacteraceae bacterium | reverse complement strand
AGCACTGGAACAACGGATTCACCCGCGTTGGTTTGGATGGATGGGAGCTTTCCGGGGTCAGCGACTTCCAGACCGGCGCTCCGTTGGGATTAGGATACAGCCTGACGTATTCGGCGGATCTGACGGGCGGAACCGGAAATGGCCTCGATTCGCGGTCGGTTCTGGTGGCCGATCCGCATGCGCCCGCTCCTGCGGGCCAGTGGTTTAACGTCGCCGCCGTGAAGGCGCCATTGCCGGGTTTGTCCGTGGACGGTATCGGCAACGCATCGAAGGCGCCCATCTATGGACCTGGCTTGGACGACTGGGATATCTCATTGTTCAAGAATTTCGCGCTCGGGAAGAGCGAGACTCGCCGCCTGCAGCTTCGATTCGAGAGCTATAACACCTTCAACCACACGCAGTACACCGGAATCGACACGGGTGCGCGATTCGATCAAAACAATAACCAGACCAATACGAATTACGGCTATTTCACCGGGGCGGCGCTGGCGCGCCGGCTGGTCATCGGCGCGAAGTTTTATTTTTGAAACCGGGGCGGCGCACAACGGAGTGCGGCCCGAAGCGTTTCCTGAATCGGACGGCGCCGGCGCGCCCGCGCTTGACTTCCGGAGCTCGACTCTATTATTGTTACCATTCGAGTTGGCCGCGCTGCGCCGGTAACTGTCATCTATGCGGGAACCAGGGAACGGGGAAGTTCAGGCGCTTGATACCCTCCTCGATTCCACCCTGGAGAGCGTCGACACTGCCGAGGAGGCGGTGCTTAAAATCGCCGGGGAGATGGGCTTTGCGGAGGAGGAGTTGCACCGCATCGGTATCGCGGTTCGCGAGACCGTGGTGAACGCCGTCGTCCACGGGAACCGCTACAATATCCGGAAGAAGGTGCATTTGCGCGTCAGCCAGGGCGACCGCCGGTTGGTCATTGAGGTTCAGGATGAAGGGGACGGCTTCGAAATGGCCCGCGTGCCCGATCCACTGGCCGATGAAAATCTGTTGCGGCACTCCGGGCGCGGCATCCTGCTGATGCACGCGTTCATGGACGAATTTCAGATGCGGCCTGCCCTCCCTAAGGGCGCCGAAGTGCGCATGGTGAAGTATTTGAGCAAGGCAAACTGACGATTTTTTGAAGTCTACTGCGAGGAGGATATATCGTGAGTGTGAAACTGAATACCCGCCAGGTTGGCGATGTCACCGTGATCGACGCGGCGGGCCGCATCACATTAGGCGAAGGCGCTAGTACGTTCCGTGACGCCATTCGCGATCTGGTCGCCAAAGGGCACAAGAAAATTCTGCTGAACCTGAGCGACGTTTCTTATATCGACAGCTCCGGCATTGGCGAACTGGTTTCCGGTTTCACTACCGTGACCAATCAGCATGGGCAATTGAAGCTGGTTGGCTTGGCCAAGCGTGTCAAGGATCTGCTCCAGATTACCAAGCTCTACACCGTGTTCGAGGTCTTCGAGGACGAAGCCGCCGCTGTCCGCAGCTTCTGAGTCACCGGCTTAAGACGGGCGGTGTGCGGTGCGAAACCGTTTGTTTCGGCCCCCACGCCGCTCCGTTTAAGACGCGGTCCAAGTAGTCGATTACCGCGATCGGCACGCCGCGTCTTCATCACCTTTGGTGGGCCGCCGGCCCATGGGGCACTCCATCACGATCGCGGATCTGAACGCCCATTCCCATCCGGCCGCGTTAGCCGGCGTTCGCCCTATTTGCGCCGTCTGGCGGCGCGCCGCATGCTGTCCGCCGCTTTTGAATCGCCAGCCCATGCCGATTGGTTCGATATCGTCATCGCGCGCCAATCCACAAATCTCCGGAGAATAAGGTTCTTCTGAAGCTACTTCTTTTTTGAGGAAGGCGCGCACAGAGTGCGGCGCAAGGTAGTTCCGGGATCGGATGGTGGTGTGCGCCGCACCTTGTGCGCTTTTGAAGAAGCCGCGGCAACCGGCGCTCCGGACGCGGCCGATTCCGCGAAGTTCTTCTTTCGTTTGGCGCCGCGGCTTGCGGCTTGTGATGACGTTTGCGCTCCAAAAAATTATGATGCCGGCCCTTTCCCTTGGCAGCCGCCTTCCCGTTGGCGAACCGGCGGCCGCGTCCATCGTGCTTGCCGACGATATGACGCTGTTCCGCGAGGCGCTCGTGGTTTTGTGCGAGGCCAGCCCCCGGTACCGCGTGGTGGGTCAGTGTTCCGACGGCACAACCGCGCTGCGCCTTATCCACACTCTGCGGCCCGATATCGCCGTGCTCGACTTGAATCTTCCGGATATGTTCGCGCTCGAAATCGTTCGCCGCGTGCGCGTTGAGAATTTGCCCACCCGCCTATTGGTCCTCTCGCAGCGCCGCGATTCTAAAATGGTGGTGGAAGCGCTGCGCGCCGGCGTCAGCGGTTTTTTATTGAAGTCCGGCCCAGCGAGCCAACTGCTCGAAGCTTTCGAACAGGTGCGCGACGGCGGCGTCTACATCTCTCCGCTGCTGGAACTGGACCAGATTCTGTCCGCGACGCGCGGAAAGTCTAGCGGCGATCCCCTCGAATCCTTGAGCGCCCGCGAGCACCAGGTTTTCTCCCTGCTGGTGGAGGGTGTGCGCGCCAAGGAAATAGCCGCCCGCCTGGAACTGAGCCCCAAGACCATTGACACCTACCGCGCGAGCCTGATGCGCAAGCTCGACATCCACGACGTGGCAGGACTGGTGAAATTCGCCATCCAGCGCAACCTGACTTCCTCCCATTAAGCGGCTGGCGCCGGCGGTTTGGCGGTGAATGCGGCGCGCCACCGCTGTCACCACTAGACACGCGCCGCGGAGACGCCCTACAATCGCTAGTTGGCTGGCGTTAGTTGGCCGGAATAAGTTTCCAAGCCGCGCATGAACTTTTCAGTTAAGAGCGAGTACGCGCTCCAGGCTGTTTTCGATCTGGCGTCGCAGCCCCCCGGGGATCCAGTCAAGATCGCCGACATTGCCCGGCGCCAGAAGATTCCGCAAAAATTTCTCGAGCTGATTCTTGCCAGCCTGAAACAGGGTGGCTTTGTCGAATCGCGGCGCGGCGCCGATGGCGGCTATCTTCTCGCCCGGCCCGGCGATGCGATTACCGTTGGGGAAGTGATCCGTTTTGTGGAAGGCACAAAGACCGCGCGCGCGCAGCAAACCAAACAATCCAGCGATCCGTTCGCCGACATGTGGCGCAGAGTGGACGAATCCCTCTCCGCCATCGTGGATCACACGTCTTTCACGGAGCTGGTGCGTACGTGGCGCGACAGCCAAAACCGCTATGTGCCCAACTGGGATATTTAAGACGCCGGAGCGCGCGGTCCCGCGTTACGGTCGACGGCGCCTCCCGCGCTGCCGCGGCCCGGAACCCAGCCGGCAACCGCCATTTGCGGCGGAAAGCGCACAGGGCGCGGCGGCGCCCTTCAAATCAACCGGAAACACGCTGCCGCCGCGCTCCGTTGTGCGCGAGTTTCCGGATAGAAACGAGGCCTGAGTGATTTTCGCCGATAACTCGTACAGCATAGGCCGTACGCCACTGGTGCGGCTCAGCCGCATTGGGCAAGGCTTGCCCGCCACCCTGCTCGGTAAAGTGGAGGGCCGTAACCCCGCCTATTCGGTCAAGTGCCGCATCGGCGCGTCGATGATCTGGGACGCGGAGGAGCGCGGTCTGCTCGGACCGGGGAAGGAAATCATCGAGCCCACCAGCGGGAATACCGGCATCGCGCTCGCCTTCGTTGCCGCCGCGCGCGGGTATCCCATCACTCTCACCATGCCGGAGACCATGTCGATTGAGCGCCGCAAAGTTCTAAAAGCGTTCGGCGCAAAGCTGCTGCTGACCGGCGGCGCATCCGGCATGGCCGGCTCTATCGAAAAGGCCGAGCAGATGGTCGCCGCCGAGCCGGACCGCTTCGTGCTGCTGCAACAGTTTAAGAATCCGGCTAACCCCGCCATCCACTTCCGCACCACCGGACCGGAAATTTGGCGCGACACCGAGGGCGTCATCGACGTATTCGTCGCCGGCATCGGCACCGGAGGAACCATCACCGGAGTCTCCCGCTATTTCAAGTTGGAGAAGAAGAAAAACGTGGTTTGTGTGGGCGTGGAACCCGCCGCCAGCCCCGTGATCACGCAGACCATCCAGAAGCTGCCCATACGCCCGGCTCCGACGCGCATCCAAGGCATCGGAGCGGGCTTCATTCCGGATACTCTCGATCTGTCCGTTGTCGACCGCATCGAGCTCGCCACCGACGACGAGGCCATCGAAATGTCCCGCCGCCTGGCGCGCGAGGAAGGTCTTCTGTGCGGTATATCCTGCGGAGCAGCCGTGGCCGTGGCAGCCCGCCTGGCCCGCGAGCCGCAGATGCGCGGCAAAACCATCGTCGTGATTTTGCCCGACACCGGAGAGCGCTATCTCAGTTCCGCTTTGTTCGATGGCTTAACAGAACCTTAACAATCGGGATAGAATGTGCTCTGATTTGACAGGACAAATTACCGAAGGTATATTTAAGCGGGCGCCTTTTGGGTGAAACAGGGTGAAAGCGCCCGCCGTCGTAACGGGGATTTGACTATATTACGAACGGCGGGCGCTGGATGTTACCGCTTCTTCAAAAAAACTTCCAACTTTTCCGGGCCAGTGTTCAATAGCTACAAAGAGCCGATATGTTCGATCTGCAACCGCTCCTCGCGGTCGCACCTCGGAAACGCCCACGCTGGCGTACCAGACCGAGCCGCGCGCGTAAGCAACCGGTCGGAACGGATGTCAGCCCAGAGTCCACGCGAGTGACTGCTACAATGTGTCTGGAATCCACGTGACAGACGGCATCCGTGCGCCGCGTCCTTCCGGCGCAAATGACGACGGGCTGAGCGGCGCTGTGA
>JBDTAT010000322.1:0-3781 GCA_039924505.1 Bryobacteraceae bacterium | reverse complement strand
CCATGCGGCGAGTGAAGGTCATCTGCAGCGCGTTATACTTCGAAGCTCCGCGATTGTCCCTCAAGGTGATGCCCTGGTATTGGGGATACGGGCGTAACAGTTGGGCATTCCCGGGTCCGAGCAGCGCAGTAGGGACTTCGTTTATGTTAACCGGAAACCAGAGATTAGCTCCCCTGCTTCCGACGTACGTAGCATCCACGAACATGCTTTGGGCCAACTGCCGTTGAATACCAAAGCTCCACTGATAGTATGCTAGCGCCTTACTATTGCTCTGTATCCAGGTTACCGCCTGATTGTTAGCGGCGCCGCCGTTCAGATTTAAGGTTGTGTTCAGAGGCGGCGGACCATCGCTAAGATGCACTGTTGGCGTGATTTGATCGGTCGTGATCAAGGTCTGGGCCGGAATAAATCCGGTGGTTCCGGGCTGAATTTGCGAGATCGGATTAGCGTAATAGTTGATCGAAGCGCCCGCGCGGATCACCGTTTTGTCTTTGATGGAATATGCGAGCCCCAAGCGCGGGGAGAACGTATTGGTTGGATTCGAGAAACTGGTTGGAGCTCCATTTCGACCGGCGAAGACAATCGCTCCCGGTGTGTTTGTGATGGGATTCATCGCGGTGGGGCTGAAATCCGTCGCCATGTTATTGATCTCGCTAACGCCCCAGGTTCGATCGAAGCGCAGGCCAACGTTCATCGTCAAATTACGGCGAAGCTTGATGTCATCCCCAATGAACAGCGCCATACTCGGCTGCCGCCACCCAAACTTTCGTCCTTGTGAAACCGTCGTGGAACTGGGCAAGCCTAATAGGAAGTCGGCGTAACCAACGGCGGTGCCGGACTGCTGCGGCTGATTCGTGAAAATCCCGCTAAAGGCAAATTGCCCGGAGGGCCGGCCCAGTGAATAGGGATCGGCCGCGCCGAGCATATAGCTTCCGCCGGCCTTGATGATGTGGATTCCGCGAACGTAGGTGACGTTGTCGCTCCACTGATAGTTCTCCGTCAGGTTGATGCCGTTCTGGTCCCGCGGCCCAAGGTTCATCCCAATCAGGCCAGTGACGCTGATGACGGGAAACTGCAAGCTGGAGACATTGTTGAGCCCCACCTTCGCGGCGTCTCCCGCATTCGTCGCTTTTGTATTCTCATAGTTAAAAATGTGAAAGTACCCAAAGCGAAACTCATTGATCAGTTGGGGAGAAATAGTGTCGGTGTCGCCAAACGTCACAACGCTGGAATGTGTAGCGACCATTTGGCCGGTATAGTCGGCGTCTCCGGGATAAGTCGCCTCAGCCGTGTAGCCCCCGCCTTCATATTGATACCGTGCGAACAACTGATTATGGTCGGTCACCTTCTGATCGATTTTTGCAGCCATATTCGGCAGAGTCTGGTCGAAATTCTGGCCAATCAGCAGGCTGTTGTAGTTATTCACCAGAGCGCCGCCCGGAATATTGGGTTCCGGCCAATAACTCTGAATCTTCAAGGCGACGGGATCCATGCGTGACAACGGAATCTGATTGTTCGGAAATTGATCCCGGACATATCCGGCGCCGTTGGGATTCGGCCTGGTGGTTGCCGGATCGTAAATGGTGGCGATGCCTTGAAAATTTCCGGCTTTCAATTGGTCGGTCGGCACGGTAACAATCGGGCTTTGCGGTTTACTACTCCAATAGCCGTCATAGGACATCGCAAAAAATGTGCGATTCCGGATGATGGGCCCGGTAACAGTACCGCCGCCCTCTTTACGCGAAAAGGCAGGCACCGTTTTCTGAAAGAAGCTGCGTGCGGTAAAGTCCTGATTCTCGTAGAAGTAAAAACCCGCACCGTGGAACTGGTTGCTGCCCGATACCGTAGCGAACTTAACCGCCGCTAATCCCCCCGCTTCCGGAGAGAATGTGCCGCTCTGAATTTGAATCTCCCGAACTTCCTCCACCGGCGGCCGGATCAGATAGTACAGGTTGGCGCCGGGCACCGCGATAGACGTTCCATCCACCGATGTCGAGGAAGTATTCTGCGGACTTCCGTTGATCGAATAGTTGCCACTTTCATAGGGTTCGTTCCCGGAACTGGTGACGCCCGCGCCTAACATCGCGAAATCCATGATGCTGCGCGCGCCGACGAAGGAGATCGGCAACTCCGTGATTTGTTTTCGGTCGACACTGCTGTCAATCGCCACGTTTTCCGTGTTGATCAGCGGAGCCTCCGCGACCACCGAGACTCTTTGCGAAGTTCCGCCAAGGGTGAGCCGGAGATCCACGCGCGCGGTTTGATCGAGAGCCAAGTGGATGCCGGCGCGTTCCAGCGTTTCAAATCCGGGCGCTTCCACGGTTAATGCATACTCACCGGCGGGCAACTCTGTCAAAACGTAGTAACCGTCGGAATTACTGCTGGCTTTATAGACCAGTCCTGTGTTGACATTTCTGCCTTTAATCTGAACGTTGGCTACGATCGCGCCGCTTGGATCAAGTACAGAACCGACAAGCCGTGCGCTGACCCGCTGGCCATGTATTGCAACAGGGAAAACAACGTAGATCGCCAGTATGAGTAGTCCCGCGATCCAAGTGCTTTTCGCGCGGAAACGGTCGTAACAAGAAAGCGTTCGCGTAACCCACCAAAAGGTCTCCGGATATCGCCGCTTGGCGAGTAAGTCCCGATTCATAGGTCACGTCCTTCCCGGTTGACAGCGCCGACCTAGCGATTAAGGTGTCACGACTCTGGTGAAACTCTCACGAACAATTCATGTTAATGAAAGACTACCCCCTTGTGCGGCTGGCGTCAAGCCTAAATTATTTCGCCGTCGATAACAATCCACACGATGCCGGAGGCAGCCCCGCCGAATCGCATGTGCCGAAGGCGATCCGTATGGTGCTGTTCTGGAATACCCGGTTGACCATGACGAAGACACCGGTTCCAACCTGAGGCGCGCTGTCGTAGCGAATCCGTTCCGCGTTCCACTGCACGCTCGTCACTGGCCCCGGAACGAAAATACGGAAATGTCCTGTGCGCTGTTTGTCCGTGCTCGCTGTGAGTTCAATTGTTCGCGCGTTCAGGTCACACCTCCATTCACATTTGAGGAATCCGCCGCCCGGGAGCGCGACCTGGAGCGACGCAGGTGTGCCGGCCCACTTCAACGGCAGATTAGGTGCGATATTCACTTCGTCGAAGCCAAAGCCGGTTGGCGTGATGCCAAACAGTCCCTCCACAATGGCGCTCACGTGTGCGGCCGCTGAAATCCCGTATCGGTCACGGCCCCGCGAGCGTCCGTCATGCGTATACCATTCGCGGCAATCCTGATCGCGAACATATGCTTCGCTGCGCCGGCGAATCGACTCATACACTGCGTCCAGCATGCGGCAGCGCGCCCATGACCGCACGCAGTTGTAATACGCCTCTTCCCAGCATCCGCCACAGATTCCGCCGAAAGGGTTCCCATAATTAGGACTGACCCAGCAATAGGTCGGATAGTGCAGCGGCATCGGAAAGATCACATCCTCCATCAGGACCTTCCGCGCATATTGCGCAACGGCCGCCGCGCGCCCGGACTGGCCACTCACAAGGGCCGAATAGTAGGGTGCAACGTCCAGTTCGCGGCTTTCTTCATTGATCCCGGAGATGCTGTGGTACCAACGCATTTCCGGCGTCCGGCGCAGATGGTAATAATAGTTCGCTGCCGAATCGAACGCCATGGTTTCGATCGCCTCATGCATTTGCGATGCGCGCGACCGGAGCCACACTGCATCGGCTAGATCATTTTGTTCGGCGTACCGCGCCATCAGGAGAAGAAACT
>JBDTAT010000321.1:0-3289 GCA_039924505.1 Bryobacteraceae bacterium | reverse complement strand
TGAGTCGGAAGCTGTTTCGCGCCGCACTCCGTTTTGCGCGTGTTCCTTGGAAGACAAGCAGGAGATGACCCTCTGGATGCTAACCTGGCTTGAGAATCCCGGACTGTTCCAAGACTGGCTCCGCCTGCGCAAAAGGGTGCGCGCCGGACCCTAAATCGAGGCAGCATGGCGGAATCCGAAGCGATTATTGAGGGCCGGAAAATCCAAAAGTTCTACGGTGAGGAGCGGACCAACCGTATCCAGGTAATCGCGTCCACGGATCTTTCGGTCTATGCCGGAGAAATTCTTGCGCTCCTGGGGC
This sequence comes from Bryobacteraceae bacterium, assembly GCA_039924505.1. GTDB lineage: Bacteria > Acidobacteriota > Terriglobia > Bryobacterales > Bryobacteraceae > JBDTAT01. Next base: position 2,988 of record JBDTAT010000321.1, on the reverse strand, counting down.
CATCCGGCTGCGGGAAATCGACGCTTCTACGAATCCTGACGGGATTGTCGCTTCCCTCCGCGGGCGAAGTCCTTTTCCACGGCCGGCCGTTGACGGGCGCATGTACGAATGTCTCCATCGTGTTTCAAGGTTTCGCGTTGTTCCCGTGGCTCACGGTGCTCGACAACGTCGCCGCTCCGTTAAAGGCGCGCGGGATCGCTGCCGTGGAGCGAACCGCGCGCAGCCTGAAAATGCTGGACACCGTGGGCCTCGATGGATTCGAGAATGCCTACACCAAGGAACTTTCCGGCGGAATGAAACAGCGCGTCGGATTCGCGCGCGCGTTGGTGGTGGAGCCCGAAGTGTTATTCATGGATGAGCCGTTTTCCGCGCTCGATGTGCTGACGGCCGAAAATCTGCGCGGCGAATTGCTGGAGCTATGGGAGAAGCGCAAAATGCCGGCGCGCGCGGTATTTCTAGTGACCCATAACATCGAAGAGGCGGTTCTGCTGGCGGACCGCATCATTGTGCTGGGCAGGAATCCGGCCCATATCCGGACCGATTTTCATGTAGGCCTCGCGCGCCCTCGCGACCGCAAAGACCCGGCATTCACGCGCCTCGTGGATTATGTTTATCGCGTGTTGACACAGCCGGATGTGACGCCCGAACCCTACGCGGAGCCCGACTCCGCCAAAGCCGGGAAATATCACATGCTGCCCCACGCCCGCCCGGGCGGCATCGCCGGCCTGCTCGAAATGCTGATGGACCGCGGCGGACGCGAGGATATCTACCGGCTGGCCGACGAACTGGCTTTTGAGATTGACGACTTGCTGCCAACGGTGGAGGCGGCGGCGTTGCTGGGATTCCTGACCGTTTCCGAAGGCGATGCCGGGATTACTTCCGAAGGCCGGAAATTCGCCGGCGCGGAAATTCTGGAACGCAAGGAATTGTTCCGCGAAGCCGCCGTCGGGCGCGTGCCGCTGCTGAACCAAATCACCCGGACTCTGCGCGCGAAGTCCGATCATGCTCTGTCCGACGAATTCTTTCGCGACTTGTTGGACGAGCACTTCAGCGAGACCGAGGCCGGGCGCCAGCTTGAAACCGCCATTAACTGGGGCCGCTACGGCGAGCTATTCGATTACGACGCGGCGGCCAAAAAGTTTTTCATTCCGGCCGGCGGCGAGACAAGCGCCAGCGCATGAAGCGGCAGATCTTCTCCCGGTCGCTGATTCGTGAACGCTCTTGGTCCTGGGTTCTGGACGCCGCCGTATTCGGCGTGGCGTTGGCGGTAGCTTACGCAGTGTTGGTCGTCGCTCGATACTGGCTGGGCGCGCCGGCGCCCGAAGCCGTCATCTCACGCGCTCCCTCCACGCTGCCGCTTTATGCGTTCTACTCCATCGTGCGCTTGTTTGCAGCCTACGTTCTCAGCCTGGTGTTCGCCGTCGCCTACGGCTACGCGGCAGCGTACAGCGAGCGGTACCAGGGCGTAATGCTCGCCGCGCTCGACATTCTGCAATCCATTCCGGTATTGAGCTTTCTCCCCGGCGTGATGCTGGCGATGGTTGCGCTGTTTCCCAGCCGGCAATTGGGACTGGAGCTTGGCTCCATCGTGCTGATTTTCACCGGCCAGGTTTGGAACATGGCGTTCAGCTTCTACGCTTCGCTGAAGTCGATTCCTCGTGAATTGCGCGAAGCCGCGCGAATCTACGGATACACTCGTTGGCAACGATTCGTCGAATTGGATCTGCCCTCGGGCGTTATCGGTCTGGTGTGGAACTCCATGGTGTCGGTTGCCGGCGGCTGGTTTTTTCTGATGGCGTGCGAAATGTTTGTGCTGGGGAAACGCGATTTCCGGTTGCCGGGCCTCGGGTCGTATCTACAATCCGCCGCCAGCGCGGGCGACACTGGGGCAATCCTGTGGGGTCTGGCGGCCATGATCGGCGTGATAGTTTTCATCGATCAACTCGTGTGGCGGCCGGCGATTGCGTGGGCCGATAGATTCAAGCTGGAACAAACCGAAAGCGCTGCCGCGCCGGAATCGTTCGTGCTGAACCTGATACGGAAATCGCCGCTGGTGGCGCGCGCCCGCGCGGGATTCATCCGTCCAGCGTCGGAACGAATTCAGCGGCATTTCACCTCCCAGCCAGTGACCAGCCCATCTGGCCGGAAGCGCGCCCTCTGGGGCATCGCCGCCATCGTGTTCGCCGCGGCCGCCGCGGTCTGGGCCGTCTATGCAACGTTCGTTACACTACGTGCGTTGACCGGCTCCGAGGCTCTAATGACCATCGAGGGCGCGGGCGTAACGATGGCGCGCGTCGTGGCGGCGCTCGTGATCGGTGCTGCGTGGACCATCCCCGCCGGCGTCGCCATCGGCTTCCATCCACGCCTCTCGCGAGCGGTGCAGCCACTGGCGCAGATCGCCGCCTCGGTTCCCGCGACGGCATTGTTTCCAGTGATCCTGCTCGGATTGGTCAGCCTCGGCGGCGGCCTGGGCATCGGCTCAATCCTCTTAATGCTCCTCGGTACGCAGTGGTACATCCTATTCAACGTAATTGCCGGAGCCATCGCGATCCCCTCCGATCTGCGCGAGGTCGCGGGCGTATTTCATTTTCAGCGCTGGGAGCGATGGAAGACCGTAATTCTTCCGGGCATTTTTCCGTACCTGATTACAGGCTTGGTGACGGCTTCCGGGGGCGCCTGGAACGCCAGCATCATCGCCGAATATTTTCACTTCCAGGGCCGCGTCATGTCGACGTTCGGCTTGGGAGCGGAGATCAGCTCCGCCACCGACTCCGGGAATTTTCCGGTGTTGCTGGCTGCGACCATTGTCATGGCGGCGCTGGTTGTCTGCGTCAACCGGTTGCTGTGGCGGCCGCTCTACCGGCTGGCGGAGAGCCGCTATAAGCTGGAAGGGTGAACGATGCCGCCCTTTGAACGATTCCTGCGCCAGAACTTAGCCGACGAGAAGGCCGTCAATCTCATGTTCGAAGAACGCTTATTTGGATTAGT